>CAIZGT010000262.1 GCA_903932545.1 uncultured Rhodospirillales bacterium | reverse complement strand
CCGGGGCGGGCGAGGTGGACGCGTTGGCACTGCGGCTGCGACCGGGGCTGGATTTTGCTGAAACCCTGCAAAAGTTAGCGGCGCGGCAAGGCTGGCAGGCCGCGACCATCGCAGGCGGCGTTGGCAGCCTTGTCGGCGTGCGCTTCACCGATGGCACCGGCTTCACCCCACGCCCGACGGAGTTGTTCATCACCTCTGCTCATATCACGCCGGGGCATACAGATATCAGCCTTGGCATCATCGACCCCACAGGCACTCGTATGTCTGGCACACTCGCCGGGCCGCATCTGGTGTTGATGACGATGGAATTGGTGCTGCTGCGGCTTCCTTGCGCCATTGCCGCCGATCCGGCATCACGCGGTTCTGCGATCTGATCGGGGCGAGCGGTATGTCGGCACGGCAAGTGGATGTTCTGGTGCAGTTCGGTCTCGCTGTGCTCACGCTGGCGATGTATCTCGCACTGCCGCGCCAGGGCGATATTTGGTGGATGGACGCCTCACGCCACGCGATGAACGGCGCTTTTGTGCATGATTTCGTGCGCGCAATGCCGCTGCATGATCCGGTGGGGTTCGCCTATGACTATTATCGCCAATGGCCGGCGCTGACGATTTTGTTCTATCCGCCGCTGTTCTACGCCTTTATCGGGCTGAGCTATGCGGTGTTCGGCGTGTCGGAAGCGGCGGCGTTGGTGCCGGAATTGCTGGCGATGTATCTGCTGGCGCTCGGCTGTTATCGTCTGTCGCGCTGCTGGTTGGCCGAAATTCCGGCGTTGGCCACGGCGCTGCTGATCATCGGCGCGCCGGAGGTGTTTTTCTGGGGCCAGCAGGTGATGCTGGACGTGCCAGCCTTTGCCTTCATTATTTGGGCAGCGTATTTCCATCTGAAATATCTGCACGCACAGAAGCCGCTTTCGCTCTATCTCGCGGTCATCTGCGCGGCGGGCGCGATGTACACCAAATACAATGCAGCGTTCTTTGCAGGCGTGATGGGCGTCTCGCTGCTCGCCCAATTCGGCCCGCGTGTGCTGGCGCGCCGCCCGGTGATCTTGGCGGCCCTACTCGGCGTGGTGCTGCTCGCACCGTTGATGGCGATTTTCGCAAAATTCGGCTCCTACAACCTCGCCCAAGCCGCCTCGGTGGCGGAGGCTGAGGGCGGGCGGTGGAGTTTCGTCGCACTGTCGTTCTACGTGGTTAACCTGCCTGCGGTGCTGTCATGGGCCACAGTGCTGTTGGCCGGGCTTTACGCATTGGCCGCTGTGTTCCGCCACAATCTGCGCCTGCCGCGCGTGGATGCGATGTTTCTGCTGATCTGGCTGGTGCTCGGCTTCGCGTTCTATTCGCTGATCGCGGTGAAAGACCCGCGCCATATCCTATTTGCGGTCTATCCACTCGTGCTCGCCGCGGTGTTGGTGATCGACCGCAGCGTGGCCAATCTGGCGTTGCGACGTGTGGCCAGTGTGGCGTTGGCGATTGGGGTATTTGCCCTCAGCGCCGTCGCCCGTCCGCCGGTTTATGTGACGGGGATGCGCGAGGCCGCTGTTGAGATCGGCGCGTTGGCACCGCACGATGTCAATATTGCGTTCTGGGGGCGGCTGGACGGCACGTTCGTCTATGCCCTGCGCGCTTATACAAACCGGCCAGATTTGGGCGTGGTGCGGCTGGACAAAATATTGCTGTCCGATGTCGCGGTGATGTTTGAGCGCGGCTACACCGACAACGGCCTGACCCCTTCGCAGATCGTGCAGAAAATGCGCGATCTGCATGTGCAGTATGTGGTGGCGCAGACCCATTATCAGCCACAGATCAAGGCGGTGCAAAATCTGGAAACCGCGTTGCACTCCGATGCGTTCGTGGAAGTGCAGCGGATTGCGATGCACACCAATGCCAAGCTGTCGTATATCAGTGAGTTGGTGATCTACCGCCTGAAGGAAGATGTGCCGACCGGCCGGGTGGCACCCGCGATGGATTTGTCGATTGTCGGAAAATCGCTCTGACATGACCGATGTGCTGGTGATCGGCGCGGGTGTGGCTGGGCTTTCCGCCGCCACCGCATTGCGCGCGCAGGGTGTGGCGGTGACGGTGGTGGAGGCCTCCAACCGCATCGGCGGGCGGGCGCTCACCACGCCGGTGGGCGCGTTTGGCTTCGATCACGGCGCATCCTGGCTGCATGACGCCGATCGCAATCCGCTGCTGGCATTCGCGGAGCCTGCCAGCCTCATCGACACTGATAAGCTGCGCAGGCGTCGCGTGCTGGTTGCGGGGCGGCTGGCCGATGCCGCCGAGCTTGCAGAGCGCGAGGCGGCGATGGCGTTGTTCGATGCCACCGCTTCGGCCTGTGCTGAAGATATCCCGCTCGCCCGCGTGCTCGACCCGATCCGCGCCAATCCCTGGATCGCAAGCGTTGAGGCTTGGGAGGCGGCACAGATTGCGGCGGCAGACCCGGCGGATTTCTCGGTGCTGGATTGGAAGCTCAACGCGCTGGAAGGCCGCAATCTGGCGGTGCGCGGTGGGTTGGGCGCGCTCATTGCGCGCGAGATTGCGCCGCGTGCTGGGGCGGTGGAACTGAACACCCCGGTGCTGTCGCTGGACTGGCGCGGGCCAATCATCGCCGAAACCCCGCGCGGCACCATCCATGCCCGCGCGGTGATCATCACCTGCTCCACCGCAGCCATCGGCGGCATCCGCTTCATGCCGGAATTGCCGGTCTCCACCGAGGGGCTACCGATGGGGTTGCTGACCAAGGTGATGCTGCGCGCTAAGGGGGGCGGGCGGCTCGGCTTGGCGGCGGAGGAATCGGTCTCCGCGCGGTTGGATCCAGGCGAACGCTATCTGTCATTTCTGGCATGGCCGGGCGGGGCGGATTATTGCGTGGCCTTTATCGGCGGCCCAAACGCTTGGGCATTGGCCCGCGAAGGCGAAGCGGCAACACTGAATTTCGTGCGCAACAAGCTGCGCGGCTGGTTCGGCGCCGAGGCCGATGCAACATTCGGCGACGCATTGGTGACGGATTGGGCGCGCAATCCTTGGCATCGCGGCGCGTATGCTTACGCACGGGCCGGATTCGCTGGAGATCGGGCGAAGCTCGGCGCGCCGCTGGCCGATGGGCGCTTGGTGATCGCGGGCGAGGCAACCGCCATCGACGGTTTGGCGGGGACGGTCGCCGGGGCTTGGAATGAGGGAAGGCGCGCGGCTGCTATCGTTCAAGCAGCGCTCTAACGTCGCGCTTCACCACTTTGCCGTAGCCCGATTTCGGCAGTTCATCCCACACCACCACACGATGCGGCAGTTTGTAGCGCGCGATGCGGCCGTCGAGATGCGCGCGCACCGCCGCCTCATCCACGCTCTGCCCCGGCTCCAGCACCAGCACCGCCACGCCGATTTCGCCCCAGGTGGTATCGGGCAGGCCAAGCACACAGGCTTCGGCGACGGCGGGATGCGTGAGCAGCGCCTCCTCAATCTCGCGCGGATAAACGTTCGAGCCGCCGGAGATATACATGTCTGACTGGCGGCCGGTGATGTAGAGAAACCCCCGCTCATCCAGATGGCCCAGGTCGCCGGTGTGGAACCAGCCATCGGCAAACGCTTTCGCGGTGGCCTCGGGATTGTCAAAATAGCCGAAGAACACCGCAGCACCGCGCACGCAAATATCGCCGGTCTCGTAGGGCGGGAGTATCGCGCCATTCGGCCCCAAGGTCGCAATCTCCATCCCGGTGCGCGGATAACCGCAACTGCCGATTGGGAAGCTCGGGTCATCCTCGATGCAGTGCAACTCAGGCGGCAGTACGGTGATGTTGCCAGTAACTTCACCCAAGCCAAAATACTG
>CAIZGT010000261.1 GCA_903932545.1 uncultured Rhodospirillales bacterium | reverse complement strand
GCCATGCGCCTCCACCATCTCGGCGAAACTGGCGTTTTCCGACAGGAAGCCATAGCCAGGATGAATCGCATCCGCCCCGGTGATCGCCGCCGCTGTGAGGATAGACGCCACGTTGAGATAGCTGGATTTTGCCGAGGGCGGGCCGATGCACACGCTCTCATCCGCGAGGCGCACATGCATCGCCGAGGCGTCAGCCGTGGAGTGCACTGCCACGGTTTTGATGCCCAATTCGCGGCAGGCGCGCTGGATGCGCAAGGCGATCTCGCCGCGATTGGCGATGAGGATTTTTTTGATGGGTCGGGACGGATACGCCACTTGCGTGCTCACAACTTGGATGCTCACGCCGGGCTCATTCCACAATCATCAACGGCTCGCCGTATTCCACCGGCTGGCCAGGAGCGATCAGGATGCGGGTGAGGGTGCCGGATTTGGTCGCCTTGATCTGATTGAAGGTCTTCATCGCCTCAATCAGCATCACGGTCTGCCCGGCTGAGACCGTCTGCCCAATATTGACGAACGGCGCTGAGCCGGGTTCGGCGGAGAGATAAGCCACGCCCACCATCGGCGAGGTAATCACGCCAGGATGCTTGGCCGGATCATCGCGCACCACAGCCGCCGCAACGGGCGCTGCGGCGGCCATCGGCGCAGCGGCTGCAACCGGCACCGTCATGGCGGGGGCCGCCATCACCGGGGCTGGCGTGCGCACAACACGGATGCGGCCCGCTTCGCTCTCGATTTCAATTTCGGTCAGGCCGGTATCGGCCAGGATATTCGCCAACTCGCGCACTGCGGCCGGGTCGAAGGGGATGCTCACGCAGACTACTCCAGCTTCTGGCCCGTTTCTGGGTTTCACAGGCCTTGCTGCAATGCCGCGTAGCATGCGGCGGGTGGGGTCGCAACTTCACTTAAGGTTACTGGAACGCATGGATTGTTACGATAGCGCCGCCAACACCCTCTCCCGCAGCACCGGCAGCACCGCTGCGCCAAACCACGGATTGCGCGCCTCCCAGCCCGTGGTGCGCCAGGATGGATGGGGGAGGGGGATGATGTCTGGCAGAAAAACCTGAAAGTCACGCACTGTGTCTGTCATGTTTTTTCGGCGCAAAAGATGCGTGATCGCGTAGCTCCCCACGGCGAGCGTGAGCGTTACTTCTTTGAGCCAGGGGCGGATGCGCGGGTGCCACATGGGGGCGCAAATGGGCATCGGTGGCTTGTCGCCACCTGTTGGCAACACGCCAGGATAGCACAGCCCCATCGGCAGAATCGCCACGCGGGATTCATCGTAGAATGTTGCGTCATCAACACCCATCCAACGCCGCAGCCTAATGCCCGATGGATCATTCCAGGGAATGCCCGAGGAATGCACCTTGGTCCCCGGCGCTTGCCCGATGATCAGAATGCGGGAGGTGGCAGCGGCGCGCAGCACCGGGCGCGGGCCGAGCGGGAGCGTGTCTGCGCACAGCGTGCAGGCCCGCGCGGCTGCCATCTCGCGGCCGAGATCATCCAAGTGGATACGCCACTTCCGGCGTGTACACCGCAGCCTCCTTGCCAAGTTGCGAGGAGAACAGCGTGAGGTGATCAATCTCTACTGGCCCGGCGCGGAACAGATTATGCGCCTGCACGTAAGCGGGCAGCTTGGCCTCTGAGATGATGTCGAGCCGCGCCACCGTCACATGCGGCATGAATCGCTTGCGCTCCGGGGCCAGCCCCGCGCGCTGCATCGCGGTTTCAACCTTGTTTTGCAAATGCTCCAGCGCCGGGCTGCGCTCCACCCCGGCCCAGAGCGCCACCTCACGCCCGTTGCGGGTGTGGGTGCCCAAGCCGGTGAGGGTCAGCGCAAAGCGTTTGCCGCGCAAAGTGGCGAGTGCCAAATCAACATCCTCGGCCTGATTGGGTGTCACCTCCCCCACGAAGCGCAAGGTGAGATGCCAATTCTCCTCCGGCACCCAGCGCGCACCGGGCAGCGAGGTGCGCAAACTGGCGAGTTCGATGCGCAATTCATGCGGCAGATCGATGCCGACAAACAGCCTCATCCCGCCCCCCCCCGTGCCACCTGCGCCAATAGCTTCTCAACAATGGGGGCGATTCGGTTAATCACCCGCTTCACCCCGTCCGGATTGGGGTGGATGTGATCGGCCTGATTGAGTGCCGCATCACCTGCAACCCCTGCGAGGAAAAACGGGTCGTAAATCACCTCGGGGCGATGGCCCAAGCGGTCGAACACCGCGCGGAACTCAGCCTCATACTCCTCGCCCAGATTGGGCGGCGCATACATGCCACTGAGCAGCACCGGGATATGCTTGGCCTTCAGCGTGTCGAGGATTTCAGTCAGGTTTGCCTCAGTGTTGCGCGGATCAATCCCGCGCAGCCCATCATTGCCGCCGAGTTCCACGATCGCCGCATCCGCCCCATCGGCCAGCGCCCAGTCAAGCCGTGCCAAGCCGCCTGCGGTGGTGTCGCCCGAAACGGCGGCATCGATCAGCGTGATATCGGGGAAACGCGCGGCCAATTGCGCTTGAAACGCCGTGCTCGCATCAAGCCCATACCCGGCGGAGAGCGAGTCGCCCAAGATCAGCAGGCGCGGCTTGCCCGCTGCGAGCTGACCGGCTGAGATGAAAAGAACGCAACACACGAGCAGGATGGCTTTGCGCAACCCGTTCGGCAGGCCATATCGCATAGTTATGGACCTCAGCATCATGCCTCCGCCCGATCCCATCCAAACCACCGCTCCTCTGGTTGAAGTGCGCGGTCTCACCCTCACGGTGCCTGCCACTGGTGGGCCGGTCAACATCCTACGTGGGATTGATCTCACCATCAGCCAAGGTGAGGCGGTGGCGGTCGTCGGCCCGTCCGGTTCGGGCAAGACCAGCTTGTTGATGGTGCTCGCCGGGTTGGAGCGGCCCAGCGGGGGCGAAGTGATCATCTCCGGCCACAGCCTAAAGGGGATGGACGAGGATGCACTTGCCGCTTTGCGTCGTCGCGATATCGGCATCGTATTCCAGGCCTTCCATCTGATCCCGAGCATGACCGCTCTGGAAAACGTCGCAATTCCCCTCGAACTGGCCGGCGTGGCCGATGCGATGGCTCGGGCTGAGGCGAGCTTGCGTGATGTCGGGCTGGGCCATCGCCTGACCCATCTGCCCGGCCAACTCTCCGGCGGTGAGCAGCAACGTGTGGCGCTGGCCCGCGCCTTTGCCGCAAGGCCGCGCCTGTTGTTGGCCGATGAGCCGACCGGCAATCTGGACCACGATAACGGCGATGCGATCATGGCGTTGCTGTTCAGCATGCGCGAGACATTCGGCACCACGCTGATGCTGATCACCCATGACCTTGGCCTCGCCGCGCGTTGTGACCGTGTGGTGTCGATGGCAGACGGGCGGATCACCGCGTGATCGGCCTCGCATGGCGCTTCGCTTGGCGTGATCTGCGCGGCGGCGTTTCGGCGTTGCGCGGATTGCGCGTGGTTGTCGCCTGCCTCGCACTGGGTGTGGCGGCGATGGCCGGGGTGGGCAGTCTGCGCGCCTCTATCGAGGCTGGGCTGGTGGCCAATGGCGCGCGCATTCTGGGCGGCGATATCGCGATCCAAGGCGGCGCACAGCCATTGCCAGACACTTTGCGCGATTATCTGCGCGCGCACGGGGCGAAAATCTCCGACACCGCAGGCTTCCGCGCCATGCTGATCAATCCCGGTGGTGCGCGGCTGCTGGTGGAACTCAAGGCGGTGGATTCCGCGTGGCCGTTGCTGGGCGCGGCGCGTTTCACCCCGCCTGGTGGGTTTGCCGCCGGTAATCTCGCCGCTGAACCGCTGGTGCTGGAGCGCCTGGGCGTACAGGCCGGGGCCACGCTGCAACTCGGCCATAGCCATCTGCCCCTCGCTGCCACTGTTAGCGATGAGCCGGACCGCGTTGCCACGCCCTCGATTCTCGGTCCGCGCGTGCTGATGCGGCTGGAGGATCTGGACGCCACCGGCCTCGTGCAGCCCGGTGCGCTGATCAATTTCGAAATTCGCGCGGTGTTCCCCCAGGGCACCGACATCGCAGCAGCGATGGCCGATATCCGCAAAACCTTTCCCGACACTGGCTGGCGCATCCGCACCGCCGCCGATGCGGCGCCCAATTTGCGCCAATTCCTCGATCAAACCGCCTCCTTCATGACGCTTGTGGGGCTTACGGCGCTGC
>CAIZGT010000260.1 GCA_903932545.1 uncultured Rhodospirillales bacterium | reverse complement strand
TGTCAAAAAAGCCGTCCTGGCGATACAGGCGGGTGCTTGCGATTTCATCGAGAAGCCGGCAAGCGTGGAAGATATCCTGTCCTCCATCGAGCGCGCTATCGGCGATCAAACTGGTCGAACCGTGCTGGGCGCCCTGCAACTCGATGCCGCTCGCTTTCAGGAGCAGCTCACCACGCGCCAACGCGAGATATTGCAGCACGTGATCAACGGCCAGCCAAACAAAGTCATCGCGTTCGAGCTTGGCATCGCGCAGCGCACAGTTGAGAACCACCGTGCAGAAATTATGCGCAAATCCGGTGTGCGATCGCTGGCAGCCCTCGCGCGCATGATGTTCGCGGCCAATATCTCTGCGCAGCATGCGGTGGAAACCCCGCAACTGGACATAAGTTCGGTCTCGTCCGCAATCGGGCCGATGCTGGCGGGTGACACGGAAAGCAACCGTTTCGAGCGCTATTTCGATCAGATCCCGCTCGCCGTCATCGTCTCCACAATGGCCGCACCCGAACGGGTGATTTACGCAAATCCGGCGTTCGAGACGTTGTCCGGTCAAAGTCGCGATGAGGTTGAGGGCAAGTCCTGGAGCAGCCTGCGCGGCGTGCCGATCAACCCTGAGACAAAACTCACCCTCGCTGAGGCGGTGCAGGGCGCGTCCGAATTGGTTGGAACATTCCAAATTGATCGCCCAGATCCATCAATCGCGATCGTTGATGTCTTCAGCAACGTCATTTCTGACGACAATGACGGCCCGACCTTCCGCCTCGTCGCCATGGTCGATATCGGCACCCGGGATCGTGAAAAACTTCAGGAAATTGAAGTTCTGATGCGTGAAAAGGATACGCGGCTGCTGGAAATGCAGCATCGCGTCAAAAACAACCTGCAAATGATCACAGCACTGATCCGAATCGAGGCGCGCAAGGCGCAGGGGCAGTTGGAAACCACACCATTTGATCGCCTCGCCGGCCGGATCAATTCGATCCAGTTGGTTTACAAGCTGCTATCCGAAGCCGGTAAAGCCGACGAGATCGATCTTGGCGTCTATCTCAGCGAAATCGCATCTTCGATCATGCACGCATCCGCCGTTGAAGGCATCCGGCTCGAACTTAAAGTCGATTCTTTTCCGGTTTCGGTGAACGTGGCGTTGCCGACCGGGATGGTGGTCAACGAATTGCTGACCAACGCGCTGAAACACGCGTTTGTTGACCGTGACGGCGGCACCGTCACGCTGGAGAGCCTCAATGATGAGGTGGGCTGTCGGGTGGTGGTGGCCGATGACGGCGTGGGAATGCCGCCCGAAGTGTCATGGCCAAAGCGCGGCAAGCTTGGTGCGTTGATGGTGCAATCGCTTCGCCAGAACGCCAAAGCCGATATTGCGGTTGAATCCAAGCACGGCGAAGGCACCCGCGTCACCATCGCGTTCTCACACAACGCCGCGGCGGCGTTCTCCTCTCAGCAAAACCGCGTGGCCGTTTCCTCGTAAAAAATCGTAGGGTGGGATCACGAAGCGATCCCACCCTACGGCGCGATTGGTGCGATTCCCGCGGGATCACATCGCACACACCCCAGGGCGTGACCTCCCACCAAACCTGCGCTAATACGCTCGTCTGATCGGAGAGTCCCCTTGAACGAAATCACGCTGCCCAACTCCTTGCGTTCCGGCCCCGACTCCCGTGGTCGCTTCGGCGATTTCGGTGGGCGCTTTGTGGCGGAAACGCTGATGCCTTTGGTGCTCGCCGTTGAGCAGGCTTATGAAGCCGCCAAGGCCGACCCATCGTTCCAGAAAGAGCTGGATTACTACCTCAAAGATTACGTCGGCCGCCCAAGCCCGCTCTGGTTTGCCGAGCGGATGACGAAGGCGCTGGGCGGTGCCAAAATCTACTTCAAGCGCGACGAGCTGAACCACACCGGCGCGCACAAGATCAATT
>CAIZGT010000259.1 GCA_903932545.1 uncultured Rhodospirillales bacterium | reverse complement strand
CGTTTGACCTTCATGGCGACGCGGTCGATCGGATATTCCATCTTGCTCGGTGCGTAGGGGTAAAAATGACCGAAGCCGCCGCCGAGATAAGGGGCGCTGCCCATTTGCCAGAACAGCCAGGACAGGCATTCCGCCCGCGCTGCGCCGTCCTTGGGCAGCAGCACGCCGAATTTCTCAGCCAGATAGGTCAAGATCGCGCCGGATTCGAACACCCGCACCGGGGTCTCACCGCTGCGGTCCATCAAAGCCGGGATTTTCGAGTTCGGATTGATATCGACAAACCCGCTGCCGAACTGGTCACCATCGCCGATTTTGATCAGCCATGCGTCGTATTCTGCCCCGCTGAAGCCCAGTGCGAGCAGCTCTTCGAGCATGATCGTCACCTTCACCCCGTTGGGGGTTCCAAGCGAGTAAAGTTGCAGTGGATGCTTGCCAACCGGCAATTCCTTGTCATGCGTGGCACCGGCAACGGGGCGGTTGATGTTGGCGAACCGCCCGCCATTGGCCTTGTTCCAGGTCCAAACCTTTGGCGGCAGATATTCGGTTTCGGTGCTCACAATATGCGCTCCTCAGTGATGTTGACCTCACATAGGCACGCCAGAGCGAAACTTCGAGAGCGAACGGTCTATCGATTATTGCGCTGCGTTGATTGCTGCGTGCATCGCGCGCACGCCCGCCGCCGGGCCGTCAGGATGGCTCCACACCGCGCCCACCACAGCGACGAAATCAGCCCCGGCTTTCACCAACGGCGCGCAATTCTCAGCGTTGATCCCGCCCACCGCCACACAGGGCAGTTCCATCATCTCAGCCCACCACGCAACGATATCTGGCGCGACGAATGCGGTTAGATCCTTGGTGCTGGAGGGGAAGAAGCCGCCAAACGAGACATAATCCGCGCCATCCTCGCCCGCATCAAACGCCAATTCACGTGAGCCGAGGCAGGAGACGCCGAGGGTGAGGTCGCCAAGCCGCTTGCGTGCGGCGGCGACATCCGCCCCGGTTTGGTCCAAATGCGCGCCATCGCAGCCCATCGCCACCGCGAGGTCAGGGCGGCCATTGACCAAAAACGCCACATCACGCGCCTGCACCACCGGGCGCAGCGTGTCGATGGCGCGTTTGAGTTGGTCGTCAGAGGGGTCTTTCAGCCAAAGCTGAAACGCAGCAACGTCGCCCGCATCCAATGCTGCGGCAACGTTGTCACGAAACAAAACGGGGTCAAAGACCGGCGGTGTCACCAGATACAGGCGGCACGGTTCGGGCTTTGACCCCTTGTTGCTCAACGCGATCAGGCCTTGTTCAGGTAGATGTCGATGATGGATTGCAGCAGCGCCAACGCTTCTTCACGCGGACGCTGGAAGGTGTTGCGGCCGATGATCGAACCATTGGCGCCACCATCGCGCAGGCCGCGGATTTCTTCATACAGCGCATCCAGGCTCTTCGCCTCACCGCCCGAGAACACCACAATGCGCTTGCCGTTGAAGCAGCTATCCACCACGTGCTTCACGCGCGCCTGCATGGTGGAAATGTCCACCTTCTCGTAGGACTTCTTCGCCGCTTCGAGGCCGATATGCTGCATCGGCGGCTTCACCTTGATGATGTGCGCGCCGCAAAGTGCTGCCATGTGCGCGGCATAAGCGCAGATATCGACGGCCGTCTCAGCCGCTTTGTCCAGCATCGGCCCACGCGGATACGACCACAGCACCGTCGGCAGACCGACAGACTTGGCTTCCTCGGACAGCTCACGGATTTCTTCCATCTGGTCGAACGCGTATTCGCTGCCCGGATAGATGGTGAAGCCGATCGCTGTGCAGCCCAAACGCAGCGCATCGCCAATCGAGGAGGTAACCGCCTGATCCTTGATCGTGGAAAGGCTGTTCGAAGAGTTCATCTTCAAAATGGTTGGCACCTGACCAGCGAACGTCGAAGCGCCGGCTTCGATCATGCCGAGCGGGGCGGCATAGGCTGAAAGCCCAGCATCAATCGCCAGTTGGAAATGGTAATGCGGGTCGTAAGCCGCTGGGTTCGGCGCGAATGAGCGGGCCGGGCCGTGCTCGAAGCCTTGGTCAACCGGGAGGATCACCAGCTTGCCGGTGCCGCCCAGCTTGCCCTGCATCAGGATGCGCGCCAAGTTCGCCTTGGTGCCTGGGTTGTCGCTCTCGTAGTAACCGAGGATTTTTTTGACTTCCGGCGTCAGGTACATGGCTTTCATCCCTTGGTTGGCGTGGATTGCGATGCGGTCTAGCGCAGCGTGCCGGGCGTGTCACGATCACCGCCGGTCACCAATTGTTGTGTTTGCGAACGCAGATGCGTGGCAAGGCGGTGTTGATCGTTTCGCAGCGCCATGTCGATTGCGAAAGGGGGTTCTGTAAGCACCGTCGCGCCCTGCGCCGCGGCGGCTCGTGCCACGGCGGCAAAGCCGGGCGCGCTGGGGCGCAACACCATTATCGCCTGCCGCATCCGCAACGCCGCCATGGCGATGCCGGGGGCATCGCCGCAATCAAGAATGTCGATGCAAGCGGTGGCTGGGACGCGGCTGCGCGCCAGCGCCACCAATTCCTGCCACCACGCAACACCGCCCGCCAAAGCGGCCCCAGGTGATGACAACAAGATGCAACGATTTCCCACGCGCAACACCGCCTCGGCATGGGAGATGCTGTAAACAATCACGCAGGGCGCAAAATTCTGTGGCATCTGAGAGGGTTTTGACGCTGAATTCACCCGACAACGCAACCGCTTTGGGTGCGTAAGCCGCAATCTGACGAAACCTTTGACATGACGCAGCCCTTGGAACCGAACGACGATGATATTGCTGCCAATCTGGCACGGCTGGAAGTGGCCTTGGCGCGCATCGCCCAAGGATCTCCGCCGCGCGCCGACTCACGCGCATCTAGCGTGACCCCATCACAATCTGCCATGCTAACAGACCGCTTGGATGCGGTGATTGCAAAATTGCGGGCGGAACTCGGCGATGCGTCAGCCGAGGGCACATAGGGAGAGCGTGGTGGCCCAAGTGAACGTCATGATCAACGGTTTCAGCTACACGCTGGGCTGTGAAGACGGGCAGGAAGCGCATCTGCTGGCGATGGCCGCGCAGGTTGAAGAGCGCATGAACCAAATCAAGGCTCTCGGCACCTCCACCAGCGAGCAGCGTCTGCTGGTGCTGGCCG
>CAIZGT010000258.1 GCA_903932545.1 uncultured Rhodospirillales bacterium | reverse complement strand
GCGTCGTCGCGCGCGGCTGGGGCCATGGTGAATTGGCCGCGGCCTTCGCTGCTCCACGTCCACGCCACATCGCTGCCTGCTTTGCGCGAGGTAACCTCCACCCGATCAGCCACCATGAAGGCCGAGTAAAAGCCGACGCCGAATTGGCCGATCAGGCTGGGACGGTCTTCAGGCTTGGCGGCGGCGAGGCTTTCGCCGAACGCTTTGGTGCCGGAGCGGGCGATGGTGCCGAGATTTTGCACCATCTCATCATGCGTCATGCCGATACCGTCATCGCTGATCGTCAGCGTGTGTGCCGCTTTGTCGGGGATGATGCGCACGCGGGCGGTGTCGGGGGCTGCCATCTCTGGCTGGGTGAGAGCCTCAAAGCGGCGGCGATCGGTGGCGTCTGCCGCGTTGGCGACCAGCTCGCGCAGGAAAATCTCGCGCTCGGAATACAGCGCATGCACCACCAGATCGAGCAGGCGGCCGACCTCGGCGCCAAAATCGTGTTGTTCTAGGGTTGTGTCGCTCATCGAAACCTCCTTGTTGGCTTTGCGCATATGCGGCGAGTGATGCCGGGAATCAACACTGGCGCGACCAAACAAGGTCTCGTGCGGATCCGGCAAGGTCCCACCACGTGGCAGCCGGTTTGGTGGGGCAAGGTAGGTTGCGATTGGATTTCGCTTGAAGCCACCCCGTAGGGTTCGATTATGATAGTGGATGGATTCAGCCCCCTCCCCTTTTGCGCATGAGGATATCTTCGCCAAGTTGCGAATGCTGATGCGTGCGCTGCATGTGGCGTTGGGCGGGTGCGGTTTGGCACCGTTGGTTGCGATTGCGACGTATCAGCGGGTCAGTCGGACATTTCTTCAAATCGAGCGGATGCTGGTGCGGTTCCGCGCTGGCAAGCTGCGGATTGTGCTGCGGCGTGGCGCGGTGCCGAAGCCAGTGGCAATCCGACGCACGCCCGCGATGGCGCTGCCGCGCAGATTCGGCTGGCTGCTGCGCGCAGGCAAGCATGTGGCGGCGTGTCAGGGCTCGCATTTACAGATTTTGCTAAATGCTCCCGAGATGGTCGCATTGGTGGCGGCGTCGGCGCAGGCACGGCGGATTTTGCGGCCGTTATGTCGGGCGTTGGCGGTGGAATTGCCGTGGACGGTGGACAAACCTCGCCTCGAACGCGGCGTGATGCGGCGGCGCAAACCGCGCCCCAAGCCGGAGCCGTTTCGGATCCCTCTGCCAAGGGGCGTGCTGACGGCGGCGCGACGCCAGGGTTTTGGAAAAATGCGCTAAGTTTACCCGCAAAGTTGCGATGTTATTGTTCCGGTTTGTTATTAAAAAGCCGCTATTACGAGCGAAACCCAGCAATCCTTGGTGAAACCGGCTGTGTCGCGGTGGATGGCTGCGTCGCACGCTTCTCGCAATGGCGGGGATGTATGCCGAGTCGCTTGTTAACGAGGGGATTCACCGTCCGGCAACCCTCTGACCAATCATGCATTCACCGCTTTGCCACACATCCCCCCTTGCATTCGCCCCAGGTGCAATCAGAGTTAGGGCATGACGGACTTCGCACACCGGGTGAAGGCAGTTCTCGGCCCCACCAACACGGGCAAGACCCATCTGGCGATGGAGCGTCTGCTCGCCCATCATTCCGGCATTATTGGATTTCCGCTGCGCCTGCTGGCGCGGGAAAACTATGATCGGATGGTGGCGAAAAAGGGTGCCAAGAATGTGGCACTGATCACCGGGGAGGAGAAAATCGTCCCGCCAGGTGCCCGCTGGTATTCCTGCACGGTGGAGGCGATGCCGCTGGATCGGCATGCCGAGTTCGTCGCGGTGGACGAAATTCAGCTCTGTGCCGACCCAGATCGCGGCCATGTGTTCACCGATCGCCTGCTGCATGCGCGCGGGATGGTGGAGACGATGTTCATGGGGGCGGAGACCATCCGCCCGCTGATGCAACGGCTGATTCCGGATGTGCAGATTGAGACGCGACCTCGGCTGTCGCAGTTGGAGCATGCGGGGCCGGTGAAGCTGACCAAGCTGCCGCCGCGTTCAGCGATTGTCGCGTTTTCGGCTGCGGAGGTTTACGCGATTGCTGAAGCGATTCGCAGACGGCGGGGCGGGTGTGCGGTGGTGATGGGGCGGCTGTCTCCGCGCACCCGCAATGCGCAGGTGCAGTTGTATCAGGAAAAGGAGGTTGATTTCCTTGTGGCCACCGATGCGATTGGCATGGGGCTGAACATGGATGTCGATCACGTCGCCTTTGCCCGTCTGTCGAAGTTTGACGGCCATCGCCCGCGACTGCTCACCGCCGCCGAGGTGGCGCAGATTGCGGGGCGCGCCGGGCGCGGCATGCGCGATGGCACGTTTGGCTCAACCGGGGATTGCCCGCCGCTGGAGGATGAGTTGGTGCGCGCGGTGGAGGGCCATAATTTCCAGCCGCTCGAACAACTGGTGTGGCGCAACTCCGATCTGGATTTCAGCCATATCGACCTGCTCTATACCAGCCTGCAAACTCCCTCGCAGTTGCAGGGTTTGGTGCGCGGCAACGAGGCGTCCGACCTGGAGACGCTGAGCCATCTGCTGCGCGATCAGGAAATCCGCGGCCTGGCGCGCGGTCGGACGCGGGTGAAATTGCTGTGGGAAGCATGCCAAATCCCCGATTTCCGCAAAATATCCGATGACAGCCACACACGCCTTTGCGCGCGGGTGTTCATCAATCTGGTGCGCGAGGGCAAGATGCCGACCGACTGGTTGGCCGCGCAAATCGCCGCCCTCGCCCGCGCGGATGGCGATATCGACACGCTGATGCAGCGCCTCGCCTCGGTGCGGGTCTGGACTTATATCGCCGCCCGCGCCGATTGGGTGGAGGATGCGGCGCATTGGCAGGCGCAGGCGCGCAAAGTGGAGGATCTGCTCTCCGACGCGCTGCACGAGCGCCTGACCGCCCGGTTCGTGGACAAGCGCGCCGCCCATCTGATGCGCAAGCTCGATGCGGGCGACACAGACGAATTGCTCTCTGCTGTCACCCGAAGGGGTGAGGTGGTGGTGGAGGGCCACACCGTCGGCCATGTTGAGGGTTTCGGCTTCGTGCCGGATCAATCCACCGTCGGTGATGCGCGCAAGCTGGTGATGCGCGCGGCGCGGCGGGCGTTGATCGGCGAGATGCCGCGCCGGGCCGCGCGGATGGAAGCCGCCCCGGATGGGGATTTCGCGTGGCTGCCGAGCCAGCGCATTGCCTGGGAAGGGGCGGTGGTGGCGCGGCTGCGTTCGGGGTCGTCGCCGATCCGGCCGCTGGTGGAAATTTTGGCCAGTGAATTCCTCGACGGCCCGTTGCGCGAGCAAATCCGGGCGCGGCTGCAGAAATATCTCGACCAACGCATCCATGATGCGCTCGGCCCCCTCTTTGCCGCCGCCGCTCTGGCCGAGCGCGACGGTGCGTTGCGCGGACCGTTGCATCGATTGATCGAGGGGCTCGGCGTGGTGCCGGGTGCGACCGAGGACGAGATTGCCCCCGCCTTGCGCGGCAGGCTCAAAGGTTTGGACGTCCGCGCCGGCCGCTTCGCTTTGTTCATGCCCACGCTGCTCAAACCCCGCGCGCGCTGGGTGCGCGCCGCTCTTTGGGCGCTGCGTCAGGGCATTGAGATGCCAGAACTGCCCTCACCCGGACTGGTTGCGCTATCGCCGCAAAATTGGCCGACCGGATTTGCGGCGGGGTTCGGCTGGGTTGATTGCGGGCCGGTGCTGTTGCGGCTGGACATCGCCGAGCGCGTGGCCGCTGAATTCAGCTTCGCCGCCCGCGCCCGCCCGGTGGTGCTGCCGCCCGATCTGGCGCAGCGATTGTCGGTGAAGCCCGACCATCTGCCCGCCGTGCTGCGTGCGTTGGGCCTGCGTATGGTGCCCGCTGTCGCACTCGGCGAACATGAGTTCGGCCCGCCCGCGCCCGCGACCCTGTCTCCGCAGCGCCGCAAAAAGCCCGACCCCGTTCCGCCGCCCACGGCACCGCGCCGGGATTCGCCGTTTGCGGCATTGGCTGCGTTGAGACGATAAAATGGCTGAAACCGAAGACCGCGATTGGCAGCGCATAGACAAATGGCTCTGGTGCGCCCGGTTCATGAAGGCCCGCGCCGATTGTGCGCGGCTGGTGGCTGAGGGCGTGTTGCGCATCAACACGCTGCCCACCGAAAAGCCGCACGCCAAGCTGCGCGTGGGCGATGTGATCACCATCGCCATTCGCGGTGAGGTGAAAGTGCTTGAAGTTCAGTCTCTTGCCACACGTCGCGGCCCAGCGCCGGAGGCGCGCGGGCTCTACCGAGAGATTGACGCAGCAGCTATGTGACGAGTTGAACCTTGCGCACCCGGCCAGATGGCGGCATATCCCCGGAGTTGATCACAGCCATACCAGGAGTGCGTGATGACCTACGTGGTCACCGAAAACTGCATCAAGTGCAAATACATGGACTGCGTGGAAGTCTGCCCAGTGGACTGCTTCTACGTCGGTGAGAATATGCTGGTGATCAATCCGGACGAATGCATTGACTGCGGCGTCTGTGAACCAGAATGCCCTGCCGAAGCGATTGTTCCTGACAGCGACAACAAGGGGACTGCCTGGGCTGAAAAGAAACCTATGAAAATGGGTCGACGGATGAGCTGCGTTATTGTTGGCCGCGTAACAAGCCGAACTTACACCTCTTTAAATCGACTAGATTGAGTACGGATTACGGACGCATCCGGTGCGGAG
>CAIZGT010000257.1 GCA_903932545.1 uncultured Rhodospirillales bacterium | reverse complement strand
TCTGGCTTCGCCCTGCCCGAAATTCAGCGTGCTGGAAGTGGAAAAGGTGAGCTGATAGCCGAACGCCACCACGCCATAAATCATGCCAACAGCGATGCCGCTGACAATCAGTTGAATCAGTGTTTGGAAATCGAACATTCAGCGAAAACCCTTTAAACCCGCCAACATCGTCATTGCGAGCGAAGCGAAGCAACCCACCGACCCGCGAGGTGGATCGATGGTTTGCTTCGTCGCTCATGCTCCTCGCAATGACGAATGATTACTGCGCCTTCACCCGGATGGCGTTTGCACCTTCAAGATCAGCCGGGTTTTCAGCGACCACGCGACCGGCCTTCACCATACCGAACACCGGAATATTGCCGGTGATGGCTTCGTGATCGGCGGCGGTGAACGGGTGGTTATAGACCGTGACGACGCCTTCAACCTTGGTGTTGAGGTTCTCAAGCGCGGCCTTGATCTTGGCACCATCGGTGGAACCAGCCTGCTTGATGGCCGCAGCGAGCAGCAGCGTGCCGTCATAAGCCTGGGCAGCGGAGATCGGGCTGGGGATGCGATCAACCTTGTAAGCGGCCTGATAGGCGTCGATGAACGCCTTGCGCTTCGGCGTGGTCGGCGACTGGATGAAGGTTTGCGGCATCACCGCGCCTTCGCCGTTGGCACCAGCGTTGTCGATGAAGGTGGACATCGACAACGTCCAGGAGCCGATCAGCGGCAGGTGCCAGCCGAGCTTGCCCATGCCGTTGGCAATCTGTGCCAGTTCCGGCCCGATGGCGTAGGTCAGGATCACGTCCGCATCGGCTGCCTTGGCGCGCAGCAGCTGCGAGGTCATGTCGGTGTCGCCGATGTTGAACTTCTCTTCGGCCACTGGCTTGATGCCTTTGGCTTCGAGGGCCTTTTCCAGATCCTTTTGGCCAAGCTGGCCATAGTTGGTGCTGTCGGCCAGGATCGCCGGGTGCTTGAAGCCGCGCTTGGTGATCGCTTCATCAACAATCATGCCGGACTGGATGGTGTCTGCCGCCGACATGCGGAAGATGAAGTTGTTGTCGGGGAACTGCTTGGTGATCAGCGTGCCGGTGGCGACGTTGTTGATCACCGGGATTTCAGCTTCCTGGTAGAAACGCTGCGAGGCCAGTGCGACGCCGGTGTTGATGAAGCCCATCGTGGCGACGACCTGCTCCTTGTTGATGAGCTCCTGCGCCACCTGAACACCGACATCGTTTTTGGCTTCGTCGTCGCGCTCAACGAGCAGCAACGGACGGCCGAGCACGCCGCCGGACTTGTTGATTTCTTCAACGGCCAGACGCGCGCCATCACGCATCGACACGCCCATCGAGGCGGAGCCGCCGGTGAAGGGGCCGGTCAGGCCGATTTTGATCGGGTCTGCAGCGATGGCTGCTGTGGACAGAAAGGTTGTGGCGGCAAGCGCCATCATGGTGCGACGTGCGATACGCATGGAACATCTCCCGGATGCAGGCTTTTTTTGTCCGTCTGATCGAACGGGGGGACCGCGTAACACATCCGCAATCGCTGCACCACAGGGCAGATTGGGATTTTTTGTTGCGCGATTTCTAAGTTTTGTAATCAATTATTCGGTGATAAGATGTGATTGCGGTAACATCCGATGCTGTCCTTTTGGCAACCGAACCGAGATCAGAACGGATATTTCAAGCGGTTTCGCCGCCGCCTATCACGCGGGTGAGCGACAGCTGGCTCGCCGCGCAGCCGAATGATTCTCAAACGCGCAGCCGCACGATATTCACACGCGCAG
>CAIZGT010000256.1 GCA_903932545.1 uncultured Rhodospirillales bacterium | reverse complement strand
GCCAACGAAGCCGGGGAACGAGGTGTCTATGAAGGTGCCATCATCCACCGTCACGGCATCGGCACTCGACAGGCCGAGCACGAGGCCGCTCATCGCGAGGCGGTGATCCATGTGGGTGACAACCACGCCGCCGCCGGGCGGTGGCGCACCATTGCCGTGAACGATCAGATCATCGCCTTCGATCTCCACGCGCACGCCGTTGGCGGTGAGCATCGCAGCGGTGGCGGCCAAGCGATCACTCTCCTTGGCGCGCAACTCTTTGAGGCCGCGCATGCGAGTGACGCCGCAGGCCGAAGCGGCGGCGACGGCGAGGATCGGGTATTCGTCAATCATGCTCGGCGCGCGCTCCGGCGGCACGTCAATTGCGCGCAAAACGGTGTGTTCCACCACGATATCGCCCACCGGCTCACCACCTTCTAGGCGCTCGTTGAGCACCGCAAGGGCCGCACCCATTTCGCGCAACATGGTGAACAGCCCGGTGCGCAACGGGTTCAGCCCCACGCCGCGCAGCACGATGCGTGAGCCGGGCACCAGCAGAGCCGCCACCATCGGGAAAGCGGCGGACGACGGATCGCCCGGCACCACCACATCAGCCGCGCGCAATTCTGGCTGGCCTTGCAGCAAAATCTCGCGAGCCTGGCCCTGCACGTTCACCGTCACCTCCGCGCCGAAATGGCGCAGCATGTTCTCGGAATGGTCGCGCGTGGTTTCGCGTTCCACCACGCGGGTGATCCCCGGCGCATTGAGTCCGCAGAGCAGCACGGCAGATTTCACCTGGGCGGACGGCACCGGCACATCATAATCGAGCGGCAGCGGATCGCGCGCGCCTTGGATGCTCATCGGCAGTTGGCCGTTCCCGCGTGTGGCGAACACTGCCCCACACGCCGACAGTGGCAATGTGACACGGCGCATCGGGCGCGAGCGCAGCGAGGCGTCTCCGGTCATCACCGAAAAGAACGGGTGGCTGGCCAGTATGCCGGACAGCAAGCGCGCGGCGGTGCCAGAATTGCCCATATCCAGCACGTCTGCCGGTTCCACCAGCCCGCCCAGGCCGCGGCCCGAGACGCGCCAAACGCCGTCATTATGGCTGATCTCAGCGCCGAGCGCGCGCATCGCGGCGGCAGTGCGCAACACGTCTTCGCCTTGCAGCAGGCCGGTGATGGTGGTTTCACCCACCGCCAATGCGCCAAACATCAGCGCCCGATGGCTGATCGATTTGTCGCCCGGAATCGGCACTGGCTGCGCGTCTGGGGTGCAGAGCGGGGCGGAGGGGCGGGCCGAACGCATCGGCTTGGAGGCGATATCATGCATGCGCGCTGCCTAGCATGACATCGCGCGGTTTGACAGGTGAGCACTTAGATGGCATGCGACGCGGCCTTGTTGTCGGAACTGCAGCCCGACCTATTCCCATATTGAGGCCATCCATGGCGAAGCCAGAACTCGGAACCAAGCGTATCTGTGTCGCCTGTAGCGCGAAATTCTACGATTTGTGCAAAACCCCGGCGGTTTGCCCAAAGTGCAACACTGAGCAGCCAGCAGAGCAGCCGCGCATGCGTCGCGCGGGTGGCAATGTGCTGGAAGACAAGCGTCGCGCCAAAGTGATCCCGGTCCCCGGCATCGAAGATGTCGAGGTGGAAACCACCGACGACGATGTGGAAGAGGATGTGCTCGAAGACACCTCCGATCTCGAAGATGGTGACGACGCCATTGCCGAGGTTGAGGTTGAGGTCGAGAGCCCAGACGAAGAGCGGTAATCAGTGACGGATCGCCATTGCGAGGCGCAAAAGCGTCTTCGCAATGGCGGGTTTGAACCATGACCACTCCCACCCACACGCGCGGCTATTTCGGCATCGGCGCTGAGGGCGTGTCGAAATCTGCCAATGTCGGCGCGCTGCTGCGCACCGCCCATGCCTTCGGTGCGTCGTTCTGCTTCACCCTCGGCGCGGGGTTTGACGCGCGCGCGGCGCGGTCGGCCGATACGTCTGACACCGCAAGCCATGTGCCGCTCTGGCGCTTCCCGACCCTGGACAACATGCAGTTACCGCAAGGCTGCGTGCTGGTCGGCATTGAGATCACCGATGATGCGGCCGAGTTGCCGAGCTTTCGCCACCCGCTGAACGCGGCTTACGTGCTCGGCCCGGAGCGGTCGTCCCTTTCGCCGGAATTGCTGGCGCGCTGCAAGCATGTGGTGAAAATTCCAACCCGCTTCTCGCTTAATCTGTCGGTCGCAGGCGCGCTGGTGCTCTATGACCGGCTGCTCCAGCATGGCCGCTTTTCTGATCGTCCGGTGATGGCCGGTGGCGGCGGGCCAGCGCCCGCGCGGCGGGGGCATGGCGATCCGTTCTTTCGCAAAACGGTGCCAACCTGGATGCAAAAGCCGCCAGCGCCAGACGACACCGAGGCATGAGCAAAGCCGGGCTTGCTGTATTGCAGCATCGCCCGTATCTGCAGATCATGCGCCTCATTCAAGCTTTGAAATTCCTGGTTCCCGCTCTGATTATCGGAACGGCCCCGCCACTGGCGTGGAGCCAGACCAAACCTGCACCCGCAACCGCCACGGATGACACCGCGCCAAAATTGCTCGCCAAATTCGGCGATTGGCGCACGGCGACGCATCTCGAAGCTGGAATGGTCGTGTGTTACGCCTATACCACCGTCACCGCGTCATCCCCGCCGCTGGCCGGACGGGGACAGGTGACGTTGACTGTCACCCAGCGCCCACAAGGGCCGCGCGATGCTGTGGCCGTCACACCGGGTTTTGCGTATGCCGCCAATGCGACGGTTGGGACCACAGTGGACGGCGCGGCGGTGGATTTCTACACCGCCCAGCGCTCGGCTTTTGCGCGTGATGGCAAGGTCGCGGTGCAAAGCTTCCTCAAGGGCAAACAAGTGATCGTGCGCAGCCCTTCACCCAAAGGTGGGCAAGTGGCTGACAGTTTCAGCCTCAAGGGCTTTGGTGCCGCATACGCCGCCATCAACAAGTCCTGCCCGCCGGGCGCTACCACCAGATGAGCGCGGTCTCGCCGATTGTGACTGTGGCAGATCTAACCGAGGCTGAGCGCGTTCG
>CAIZGT010000255.1 GCA_903932545.1 uncultured Rhodospirillales bacterium | reverse complement strand
TATCCGCCGCGCGATAAATCCGTTGCGCGATGGTGCGGATTTTGGCGTCGAGCGGCATCTGATCAGGATAAAGCGGCACAAACCGGGCGCTGCCCTCGGCAATCCGGCGTCGCACCGCATCAGCAAGCGCCGCCGCCCCCGCCGCACCATCCGCCCAATGCGTGCAAAGACACATCTCAACACCCACCGCGCGCACGGCCTCCTCCACGGCGGCAATTTCGGCATCGGTGTCAGAGGTGAAGCGGTTCAGTGCCACCACCACCGGCAGGCCAAAGCTCTCCATATTCTCGACATGGCGCAGCAAATTCACCACGCCGCGCTTCACTGCGCCGACATCCTCGCGGCCAAGATCGGCGCGGGTCACACCGCCATGCATCTTCAGCGCGCGCACTGTGCCAACCACCACCGCACAGGATGGCTTCAGACCACCGATGCGGCTTTTGATATCGAGGAACTTCTCGCCGCCCAGATCAGCGCCGAACCCCGCCTCGGTCACCACAACATCGGCCAGCTTCAGCGCGAGTTTGGTGGCGATCAGTGAGTTGCAACCATGGGCAATATTGGCGAACGGCCCGCCATGCACGAGGGCGGGCGTGGCCGCGAGGCTTTGGACCAGATTGGGCATCAGCGCGGTTTTGAGCAGGGCCGACATCGCGCCATCCGCTTTGAGATCAGCAGCCGTCACCGGAGCACCTGCCCGCGTGCTCGCCACCACAATCCGCCCCAACCGCTGCTGCAAATCTGCCAGATCATGCGCCAAGCAGAACACCGCCATCACTTCGGAAGCGACGGTTATGTCGAACCCGTCCTCCCGCACCGGCCCGTTGCCCGGCCCCATGCCGACAACGAGGGAGCGCAGCGCGCGGTCGTTCATATCCATCACCCGCCGCCAAGTGATCTTGCGCGGGTCGATATCCAGCGCGTTGCCGTAATGCATGTGATTGTCGAGCAGCGCGGACAACAGATTATGTGCGCTGGTGATAGCGTGGAAATCGCCGGTGAAATGCAGGTTGATATCCTCCATCGGCCCCACCTGCGCCCAGCCGCCGCCGGTCGCCCCGCCTTTGACGCCGAAGCACGGCCCCAGGCTCGGTTCGCGCAATGCGATCATCGTGCGCGTGCCACTGGCCGCGAGCGCGTCAGCGAGGCCGATGGTGGTGGTGGTTTTGCCCTCTCCGGCCGGCGTCGGCGAAATCCCGCTCACCAACACCAGCGCGCCATCGGGGCGGGTGTCGCAACTGCGGATAAAGTCCCAGTCGATCTTCGCCTTGGTGCGACCAAACGGTTCGAGTGCGGTTTCAGGAATGCCAGCCGAAGCGGCAATCTCGCTGATCGGGCGCAGTTTCACGCTGCGGGCAATCGCGATATCGGTGGTCATGCCTGAATCGTCTCCCTTTGGTCAGATGCAGATTGCCGCCCCTTGCGCGATACGTCCATCCATCACGCTTGACACTCGCCACTTCCAGCCTCTTTTGAACAAGATGATCGGAATCTCCCCCTAATGGCGCAACTGACCGATGATTGCTTCGCATTCGGCGGCGCGCTGCTGCCGTTGGCCGAAGCACAGCTGCAGATTGCGGCAATCTTCGCCTGTGTGGTCGGCGCCGAGACGCTGCCCTTGCCGCGCGCGGTGGGGCGCGTGTTGGCCGAGGCGATCACTGCCCCAGTCAATCTGCCGCCCTTCGCCAACTCCGCCGTGGATGGCTATGCCTTCACCCATGCCGATCTGTCACAGCATGGCGAGACCGATCTGCCGCTGACCGGCCGCCTCGCCGCGGGCCAACTTCCGGCCGCCATCCCACCGGGCCATGCAACACGCATCTTCACCGGCGCGGTGCTCCCCGAGGGGCTGGACACCGTGATGATGCAGGAGGATTGCCGCGTCGAGGGCGGCATGGTGATGCTTCCCGCCGGGCTGAAGCGCGGTTCGAATGCGCGCCCGATTGGCGAGGATATCGCGATGGGTCAGACCGCCCTGCACGCTGGGCGCCGCCTGATGCCGCCTGATCTTGCGTTGCTGGCAGCGCTAGGCCTGTCGAGCGTGTCGGTGCGCAAACCTCTGCGGGTGACGGTATTCTCCACCGGCGATGAACTCGTCGATCCGCCCTCACCTTTACGCCCTGGCCGGATCTATGACGCCAACCGCGCCATGCTACTCGGCTTGCTGACCCGATTGGGAGCGGAGACCAGCGATGGCGGCATTCTTCCAGATCGGCGAGACGCCACCGCGAGCGCGCTGCGCGAGGCGGAGGGGCAGAGCCATTTGATCTTCACCTCCGGCGGGGTTTCCACTGGCGAGGAAGATCACGTACGCGGTGCGATTGCCGATTCGGGTGAGATCGCGTTCTGGCGCGTCGGTATCAAACCAGGTCGGCCGGTGGCGCTTGGGCGGATTGGCAGCACACCACTGCTGGGCCTACCCGGCAACCCGGTGGCGGCATTGGTAACATTCTCAGCTCTTGGCCGACCGCTGTTCGACCGGCTGAGCGGGGGCGTCTATCGCGCGCCACCGGCGTTGTTCGCACGGTCCGGATTCTCGTATCTCAAGAAAATCGGTCGCCTCGAATATGTACGCGTGACGCTCGACGCCGACGGTGTGGCGCATCGCTTCCCGAAAGAAGGCGCCGGTATCATCACCTCTCTCACCGAAGCAGACGCGCTGATGGCTCTGCCGGAAGACCTGACCACACTCTCGCCCGGCGATATCGCGCCGGTGATTCCATTGGGGCTGCTTCATGGATGAATTCATCGTCACCCCCAACCCCGATGACCCGCGCCTCACGAGCGCGGTGATCGGTGTGGATGAGAGCGGGGCGAAGGTTGAAGCGCGCGTGCCGGTGGAGCGCCCGCTTACGCTGTATCTCAACGCCCAGGAGATCGTCACGATGATGACGATTGGCGACAGGCCGGACTGTTTGGCGGTCGGCTATTTGCTCAATCAGGCGATGCTGAAGCCGGATGATGTGATTGAGGGTATCGATTATGATGAGGAACTTGATGTGGTGGTGGTGCGCACGCCTGCGCAAACCAATTTCGAGGCGAAGCTGAAGAAAAAAACCCTCACCTCCGGCTGCGCCCAAGGCACCGCGTTTGGCGATCTGTTGGAGCGGTTTGAGAGCATCAAGCTCGACCCCGCAGCCGAATTGCGGGTCTCGTGGCTGATGGCGTTGTCGCGTAAGATCAACACCCAGCCGAGCCTGTATCTTGCCGCCGGTGCAATCCATGGCTGCGTGCTGTGCGAGGAAGATCGGCCTTTGGTGTATATGGAAGACGTTGGCCGCCACAACGCGATCGATAAAATCGCCGGTTGGATGGCGCTCAACAAGGTCGGGCCGCAGGGGAAAATCTTCTACACCACGGGGCGGCTCACCTCAGAGATGGTGATCAAATGCGTGCGGATGGAAATCCCGATTTTGATCAGCCGCAGCGGGTTCACCGCGTGGGGGGTGGAGTTGGCCAAGCAGGCGGGATTGACGCTGATCGGGCGCGCGAAGGGGAAGCGGTTCCTATGTGTGTCCGGGGTGGAGCGGGTGAAGTTCGACACGTAGCCCGCATAAGCGCAGCGCAAT
>CAIZGT010000254.1 GCA_903932545.1 uncultured Rhodospirillales bacterium | reverse complement strand
GCCTTCACCTTGGCCATCGCCCCTTCATAGGCGGCGCTGCCCAATAGCAGCCGATGCGGAGGGTGTTGGCTGTCCACCGCTTTGATAATCGCTTTGATCGCACGCACCGGATCACCTGCCTGATGGCCCGAGACCGCACGGACTTGCTTGCGGCTTGCACCGGCGGTGGCCGCATAGTATGGGATTTGCACTGCGCTTTCATCGGCGGAACGACCGGCCCAGTCGGTCCGGAAACCGCTTGGTTCGACCAGCATCACTTTGATTCCGAGCGGCTCGACTTCGTGCCACAACGCCTCGCTGAGGCCTTCAAGGGCGAATTTGCTGGCGTTATACCAACCAATCGCTGGGAAGCCGCAGATGCCGCCGATAGAGGAAAAATTCACGACGAAGCCGCGCTTGCGCGCGCGCATGCCGGGCAATACCGCACGCAGCATCGCACCGATACCGAAGACGTTGATATCGAACATCTTGCGAATTTGCGCGTCTTCGCCCTCTTCCACTGCGGCGAAATAGCCAACTCCGGCATTATTCACCAACACGTCAATCTGCCCGAACCGAGCTTCGGCCGCCGTCACGGCTTTGGCGATCTGCCGTTGATGTGTCACATCGAGTTCTAGCACCAGCGCGTTCTTGTGTTGGCTGAACCCGTCTAGATCGTCTGTGTTCCGCGCCGTCACGACCACGCGGCTGCCTCGCGCGAGCAATTGGGTGGCGAGTTCGTGGCCGAAGCCGGTGGAGCAACCGGTGATGAACCACACCGATGTGGCGTCGAAGCGATCATCGTCTTTGTGGTGAGGCATCGCTGGTCTCCTTGGATGAGCCACAACGCTGCTCCCAACCGATCATCACGGTCAGGCGTGGGAATTACCCATCACCATGAAGCCAGCGGCCTAAAGCGTAGATTCCGAAGCTGCCGGCTCTGGGTAGCCAGCCTTTAGCGTTGGCTATCGAACCGAAGGACGCTCACATGTCGATCACCGCTGCGTCGGCTCGGCCGATCCAGAAGGCGCGTCCGGCCACGACGGGCTTCATCATCGCATGGGCGTTCTGCCTGCTGTTCTATTTCGGCCAATACGCGATCCGCTCGGCCCCTGGTGTGATGGTACCGGAGCTTACAATGGCGTTTGGGCTCAGCACGTTAGGTGTCAGTTCGCTGCTTGGTTTGTATTATTATACCTACTCAACCTTCGCGATTGTCGCGGGCGCATCGCTGGATCGGCTGGGCGCGAAATACGTCATCCCGGCCGGGATTTTGGTGGCGGCTGCGGGCAGTGCCATGTTCGGCCTCGGCTCGTATCAACTGGCAGAGGCTGGGCGGCTGTTGCAGGGGGCAGGCGCGGCGTTTGCTTTCACCGGGGCGGTTTATCTTGCCACCCACGGCTTTTCATCAGCTTGGCTCGCCACCGCGATTGGCGTGACGCAGATGCTGGGAATGCTCGGCGGTTCGGCGAGGCAATTCGCTGTGGGGCCGATGATCCATGGTGTGATCACATGGCCGCAATTCTGGTTCATCGCCGGAGCCGTGCTCGCCGTCGTGGCGGTGGTGGTGCTAATTGCCACACCTGCAGGCCACGATGTGCGCCCGGCCACTGCCGTGAACGGTTCCTGGTTCGCGCCTTACAAAATTGTGCTGAGCAACCCGCAATCCTATCTCTGCGGCGTTGTGGCCGGGCTGTTGTTCCTGCCCACCACCATCGGCGACATGATCTGGGGCGTGCCGTTCCTACGCGATGGGATGGGGATCGATTACGCCGAGGCGGTGAACCGTGCAACGATGGTGCCACTCGGCTGGGTGATTGGATGCCCGTTGCTCGGCTACGTTGCTGACAAGATCGGACGCCGCAAGCCAGTGCTAATCGGCGGTTCGGTGCTGATGTTGGCCGCCAGTTGCGCGCTGATGTATCTGCCCGGCGTGCTCCCGCCCCATCTTTGCGGCTTGCTGCTCGGCATCGGCTCTGGGGCGGCGATGATCCCGTATTCGATCATCAAGGAAGTGAACCCCGATGACGTAAAGGGCAGTGCGACGGGTGCGATCAACTTCCTGGTCTTTACTCTCTCCGCGTTGCTCGCCCCGGGCTATGGCTGGCTGCTGAACAGCCTCGCCGTTGGCGGCAAGCTCACACTTGCGGTGTTCCAGAACGCAAGTTCGGTGGGGATTATCGGCATCTTGGTGTCGATCATCCTTGCCTTCTTTCTGCGTGAAACCGGCAGAGAGGGGCACATGGTATGAGCGAGCACCATCCCGATATGAGCCCACTGGTCGATCTCACACGACGCCAGCAAACTGGCCCGGTGCGCGCGTTGAGTCCGATCTATGTCACGCGGCTGCCACCTTGCAACGCCGCCTGCCCAGCCGGTGAAGACATCCAAGGCTGGTTGGCACTGGCCCAGGCTGGTCGCGACAAGCAGGCATGGGAGCATCTGGTGCGCGACAACCCAATGCCTTCCGTGCATGGACGGGTTTGCTATCACCCATGCCAGACCGGCTGTAACCGTGCTGAACTCGACACCGCGGTGAGCATTCACTCCGTCGAACGGTATTTGGGTGAGCAGGCGATTGAGAATGGCTGGAGTTTGCCGATCACTGGCAAAGCCTCTGGCAAGCGCGTCCTGATTGTCGGCGCGGGGCCGAGCGGCTTGTCGGCGGGCTATCACCTCACCCGCCTCGGCCACATCGTTGAAATCCACGAAGCCGGTCCTTTGCCCGGTGGAATGCTACATTTTGGAATCCCGGCCTATCGCCTCCCGCGTGATGTGCTGATGGCGGAGATTGCGCGCATCGAGAAAATGGGCGTCACGATCGTGCTCAACCACAAAGTGACGGATCTGCTGACCGAACAGAAAGATGGCAAGTTCGACGCTGTCTTCGTGGCCATCGGTGCGCAGGCAGCGCGGCATATCGACATTCCGGCGCGTGATGCGGCGCATGTGATCAATGCGGTCAGCCTGTTGCACGAGGTCGGCGCTGGCAAAACGCCAAAAATCGGTCGCCGCGTGGTGATCTACGGCGCGGGAGACACCGCAATGGACGCAGCGCGCACTGCCAAGCGCTTGGGGGCCAGCGAGGCGCTGATCGTTTTCTTCTCCGACCGCGCCCACATGGAAGCGCATGTTGAAGATGCCGCAGAGGCGCTCTTTGAAGGTGTCAAATTCCAGTGGCTCAGCTCAGTGCGCGACATCGATGTGGCCTCGGTGAAGGTTGAGTTGATGAAGCTTGACGCAAAAGGCATTCCGCAGCCCACCGGGCAGTTTGAACGCCTGAAGGCCAACAGTGTTATCCTCGCATTGGGCCAACAAGCCGAAAGCGGCTTCGTGGCGGGTATTGCGGGGATCAAAATTCAGGCGAAAGGCGTTGTAGAGATCGGCCCAGACATGATGACCGGCTATCCCGGCATCTTCGCCGGTGGCGACATGGTGCCGAATTCCCACACCGTCACCTCCGCCACCGGCCACGGCAAATTGGCGGCGCGGCATATCGATGGCTGGTTGCGTGGCGCAACCTATGTGCACGCGGCACCACAGCCCAATGTGACCTTTGCCGATCTGCATTTGCCGATCTATGCCGACGCGGCGCCATCTGCGGAGAGGATGACGCCACCCGGTCAGCGCCACGGCTTTGACGAAGTGGCGGCCGGGCTTAGCAGGCAAGAGGCGCATCACGAG
>CAIZGT010000253.1 GCA_903932545.1 uncultured Rhodospirillales bacterium | reverse complement strand
GGGGAATACCGCATTCAAAATCTGTGCCCATTCTGCAACAGTGCCGGATTGATCGATCCGCCAGACCAGACCCGACGCTGAAATTGCCGCAAGTGCCGTCACCAGCCCCAACGCCGAATCGTATGTGTTGTTGCGGCGCTCACGGTGCAGGCTAACGAGAATAACGCCGTGCCGATCAATCGCAAGATTCTCGGCAAAATGCCCAGGCGGCCAGTCTGCGGCGACACGGCGCGGGTGACCACGCACCGGAACCATGATCAGGAAAATCTTCAATGGCGGCACTTAAGCTCATAACGCCAGGCTCCTTGTTGACGTTGTTAAAAACGGAGATTGTTGCGATATAAGTTTCATTAAACCACTGGCTGAACGGAAGCTTCATATGCGTTGCGAGATAAAATGGGTTGGCGCGCTCGCCCATTTTGGGTAGGACGCGGGGCTCCCCGTGCATAGGCACGGAACGGAAGGGAGTTCCGCATGTCTGCCGCCGTCCAGATTTCTGCCGATATCGCTGCGATGTCCTTCGAAGACGCGCTCGCTGAGCTGGAGCGAATCGTCAAAGGCCTCGAAGGCGGACAGCAGAAGCTGGAAGACGCCATCGGTGCATATGAGCGCGGCGCCCAGCTGCGCGCGCATTGCGAGGCCAAACTCGCCGAAGCTGATGCGCGGGTGGCCGCCATTGTCGCGGGGGCTGATGGCAGCCTGACCTTGAAGACGGAAGCCTGATCGGATGACCAGTTTGAACGAAGCCTTGGCGCAAACCGCGCATGATGTTGAGCGCGCGCTCGATGATCTACTGCCAATCCCAGAGGGCGCTGAAGCCCGTGTGGTGGAAGCCATGCGCTATGCCGTGCTCGGCGGCGGCAAGCGGATGCGCGCCTTTATGGTGATGGAAACCGCCGCTTTGTTCGGCGTCGATCGCCGCTGTTCCGCCCGCGTTGCGGCGAGCATTGAAATGCTGCACGCCTACTCGCTGGTGCATGACGACCTGCCTGCAATGGACGACGATGACATGCGTCGCGGCAAGCCGTCCACCCACAAGGCGTTCGACGAAGCCACCGCTATCCTTGCCGGTGACGCGCTGCTCACCCGCGCCTTTGAAGTGCTCGCCGAGCCTGACACCCATTCCAACCCTGACGCACGCTGCGAACTCGTGCTCGCTTTGGGGAAGGCCTCGGGCGCACATGGCATGGTCGGCGGGCAGATGATCGACATCGCCTCTGAGGGCAAAACCCTCACGGCTGATGAGATCGGCCGGTTGCAGGCGCTCAAAACCGGCCGTCTGATCCAATACTCCGCCGAAGCCGGGGCCATTCTTGGCCGCGCCAATCAGATGCAGCGTCATCTGCTGGTCTGCTATGGCCGCGATGTGGGTGCTGCTTTCCAAATTGCAGACGATATCTTGGACGTCGAGGGCAGTGCCGAGGATGTCGGCAAGGCGACCGGCAAGGACGCGGCTGCAGGCAAGGCCACGTTGGTCTCGATCTTGGGCCTGGAGCGTGCCAAGTTGCAAGCCGATATGCTGGCAAAGCAGGCAGCGGAACATCTTGACAGTTTTGGCGATAAAGCCGCCCATCTGCGCGCCTTGGCTGCGCTGGTTGTTGCTCGGAAGAACTAAGAACAAATGAACGCCCCCGTGACCGCTCCTCGCCCCATCACGCCAACCCTGGATCGTGTGCGTTTTCCCGCAGATATGCGCAATTTCTCGGGTGAGCAGTTGCAGGCGGTCGCCGACGAGTTGCGGGCCGAGACGATTGATGCCGTGTCCACCACCGGCGGCCATCTTGGGGCGTCGCTTGGTGTGGTGGAACTCACTGTCGCCCTGCACGCGGTGTT
>CAIZGT010000252.1 GCA_903932545.1 uncultured Rhodospirillales bacterium | reverse complement strand
GTGCATTTGCTTCATCTGGCGGAAATCCGCGGTGTTGGATGGAATGCACGAAAACTGTGCATTTGAGCTAATGTATTGATTTTGCTAAAAAATTATCGGAACACTTTCTCATCAATTTCGGCTGTTCCGTCATCTATCTGATAAAATTGAGTTCTGTCGCACCCGGTGGACAAATTCACCGCCGCCGACGTTCAATCTCCACACCGGCGCTGGCAGCGTCTGGAAAAACGTCCAGCTTTTCGACCCGAACGCGAGCGATTTGAACACGGCTGTCTGTCAATAACGATTCCGCAATACGTTCCGCCAAAGTTTCAACAAGTTGCACATGGCCATCGGCAACGATTTTACGAACTGATTGCGCAATAGCATCATAATCCACGACGCGGGCGAGGTCATCGCGCCCCACGGCTTGGCGTGACATCCGGCTGGCACCCTCGTCATCCACCGCAATATCGATGTTCAATCGAATGCGCTGGCGCACGCCCTGTTCGCTTGCATAAACACCTATGGCGGCCATCAGCATCAGGTCACGAATGAACACGTGGCGCAGAAAGCGTGAAGAGTCGGCAAGGCGGGCGTTGTCCATCGCATTATTCCTCAAGAGCCGCGCCGGTCCCGGCTGGACTCCATTGCAGATGCTGCCCCCCGTCGAGCGCGATCATCTGCCCTGTTAACGATGGCAAATCCAGCATTGCGAGCACCGCGCGGCCAATTTCGGCCGGGGAGCTGCCATGCTGTAACGGCACGGACGCACATTGTGCCGCAAACTGCGCCTCGGTTTGGCGCGGGCTCGGCACCGTCGGCCCCGGCCCGATGCCGTTAACGCGGATGCGCGGTGCCAACGCGAGGGCCATCTGCTGGGTGAGTGACCACAACGCAGTTTTGGAGACCGTATAGGAGACGAAATGCGGGGTGATCGACCACACCCGCTGATCGAGCATGTTCACGATTAGCCCGCTGGCGTCGTGTGGCAACGCGTGCGCAAAATCCTGCATCAGCACCATCGGCGCGCGCAGATTGGGGCCGATATGTGCATCCCAACTCTCACGCGTGGCATCATGCCACTCGTCGCGCTCGAAGGTGGAGGCATTGTTGATCAACACGCCGATGGGGCCGATGGCAGCGGTGGCGGCAGGGATCAAGCGGCGAACCGGTGCCTCGTCATCCAGAGCGGCTTGTAGCACCACTGTCTGCACACCGATCGCGCGCAGTTCGGCCGCGTTCGCTTCGGCGTCGGCCACGCTATCACGACAATGCAATGCGACGGAGAAACCGCGTTCCGCCAAGGCGCGGGCGATGGCGGCACCGATGCGTTTGGCGCCCCCGGTGATCAGGGCGGCTTTGGGGAGATTATGGAAGGATTGCATCGCCGTGCATTAGCACGCTCACGCGTTCACGTAACACCCCAACCCGGCCGCCGTCAGCGATGCAGACACGTGATAATGCCGATAAACCTCATTTATATCCGCATTCATCGCACCCCGCGCCACCAGCCACATGATCAACTCCGCCCCCTCATGGCCAGCCTCTTTCATGTAAGTGCCGAGCGGCAGGTCAATCAGCGCCTGCGGGTTGGGAGCAAATTGGTCGAGGAACATCCGGTCAAACGCTGGCTGCATGAAGCCAGCGCGCTCGCCTTGCAATTGGTGAGACATTCCGCCGGTGCCAAGGATCATCACCCGCTCATGACCCGGATAGGCGTCAATCGCGCGTCGGATGGCTTGGCCGAATTTGAAGCAGCGGCGCGGCTGTGGCAGCGGGTATTGGATGCAGTTCACATTGATCGGCACCACGCGCGTGGGCCACGCCGCGATCTCGCCCGAGCGGCCCCCAAAGGCGATGCTCATCGGCACGGTGAAGCCGTGGTCAACTTGAAGTTCCTGATACATCGTCAGGTCGAATTCCTGCGCCACCAGATGCTCGATCAGATGCCAGGAAAACGCCGGATCGCCCTTAAAAGCCGGGATGTTGCGCGGCCCCCAGCCCTCATCACCGCTGACATATTCGGGTGCCGCGGCCACGCCAAAGGTAGGCACGCGGTCGAGAAAAATCTCTAAGCCGTGGTCATTGTAAACCACGATGGTGATATCGGGGGCGAGGTCGCGCACGAAATCCTTTGCCGGGCCGTAGCCGTCGAACAGTGGCTTCCAATACGGATCAAAGGTGAGCCCGGTGTCCATCGCCACGCCGATTGAGGGCACATGGCTGGTGGTCATTACGCCAACGAGTTGGGCCACTGCATCGCTCCGATCAAGACTGGCGATAAGCGTTGAGCTTGGCGCGGAAGTCTTCCAGGCTCAGCCCGTTCTGCTGCGCGCCGAGATGCTGCATCGTCAGCGGATCGACCGAGGCGATTTTGTAGATGAAGAAAATGTTGCCGCCAGCGTGGACCATGCCAATCCAGTCGCGCGCCAACACCAGGGCGGTTGTCGCGTCATCCAGACCGTATTGCTGGCAATAACCGCGTTCATCCGCCTTGAAGGCTCTGCGATTGGCAGCGTGCTTGAGTGACATCCCCATTTTGTTGAGCGCGAAATTCATCTGCGCGCGTGTGCCGTCGAACAAATACGTCCCCGGCAGGGTGCGGGCGATGGCCTTATCGGCTTCGATTTGGTCGGTCAGTGATTCCATGGCGCAGTTATACAACGATCAAATAACCGCCGTCACCGCCTCCATGCCAATGGCCTGCCCAAGCCGCTCCAACCGGCGCGTGACCGCCTCACCGGCAAACACGCCGGTGCCTTTGACGAGTTGCAGCACCATTGTGCCATTCACCAGCAACCGTGTTCCCGCCAACAAATCCGGCGTCCCGGCCGAGAGTGTGTATGCCAGCCGCAGTGCGGCACCCAGCAGCGTTGCGCGCCGCGTTGCCTCAAAGCCGAGCAGCACGCGGGTGGGGGCTAGGAAAGGCGCATCGGTTTCAGCGTCATAGCGCACCGCCAGCACGGTGGCGAGGAAGGCGCGAGCATGGTGGTCCAGCCCGATGCCGGGCTGACGCAGCACGCGCAGACAGGCTTGCTCGGCGCGGTATTCCGGGTGCTCGTGGCTGCCGATATCGCTCATCCAACACGCCGCCTCGCGCAGCCGTTGCTGCTCCTCGGTCTCGTCAGAGAACAGTGGATCCGTCCAGGTCATCAAAGCTGGCGGCAACGCCGGGTCTCGCCCATAGCGCTCTGCCATTTCGCGCCCAGCCGCGACCATCGGGTCGAGCAAGCGGGCTTCGGGCGGAATTTGCGACATATACCAGCCCTCGCGCAGGCCGTTGGCGCTGAAGATCACCCGGCGCGCCATTGTGGCGCGCAACAGGCGGCGCAGCACCACGGCAGCGAAGGGCAAATCCTCTAAGCGACGGCGCGGCACGCCGGGCATCCGCTCCAGCGCGCGGCGCGATGAGGTGGCAATAACGCCCGCCAGATCCCGCGCTTCCTCACGCTCTATGGTGTAGTGGTGCAGCATATTCAGCGGATAGAGTGTCTGCGCTAGATGGATGCGGGCCAACGCTCGCCAGGCACCGCCGACAAGATAAAGGTCGCGTCCGGCCCCTTCAGCCAGCCACGGCAGCTCCGCAAGCTCGGCCTCAGCGATCGCCCGCGCGCGGATCGGATCGCCCGCCGCGCGGTCCGCCAGCCGGATCACCCCCAAGCGCAGCGTTTGCGCCCGACCGCGCGTGCCACTGTTCAGCCGCACCAATTCGAGCGAGCCGCCGCCGATATCGGCCAAAATGCCATCAGCGGTGGGAATGCCACACAGCAGCCCGGCTGCTGCGAAATTTGCCTCACCTTCGCCCGACAGCGTTTGGATCGAAACGCCTGGCAGCCGCTTTTGCAACTCAGCAACAAACGCCGGGCCGTTGGTTGCATCGCGCACAGCGGCAGTGCAGAGCACTTCAAACGGACTGGCCGACATTGCCCGCGCGATGGCGCCGTATCGCTCCATCACCATCAGCGCCTGACCTAGGCCTTCTTCGTTCAACCGCCCGGTCGCCGTCAGCCCGCGCCCCAGGCGCAGCACAGCCTTTTCGTTGAAGATCGGGGTTGGGTTGCGCCCGCGGCCCTCAAACACCACGAGGCGAACCGAGTTCGACCCCAAATCAACAACTGCACAGCGTGGCGGCGCAGATTTCACAGAGAACGGCATAAGGTCCCAGTCTTGTCTAGCGAGTCTTGCTTGTCGCGCTAGTCTTGTAAAACGCGATCCTGCCTTCGGCTATGCGGGATCACCGGCGGTGCCACAACCGCGCCATGCAACGCTGAACCACGACCGGACAGCGACGGGTTGGTCATGAAATACTGATGCGCCGACACCAGCGGCACATTCTCGCCCGGCTGCTCGCGCGTCCATTTGCCCTCTTGGTCCAAATCCCACGACTGCAGATTGTCAGCCATATTGACCACCATGATCTGATCCAGGATCTGCGCATGCACGGTTGCGTTGTGGATCGGCACGAAGGTTTCCACCCGCCAATCCATGTTGCGACCCATCCAATCCGCCGAGGAGATGAACACCTTCGCGTGCTTGCTCGGCATTTTGTGGCCGTTGCCGAACACGCAGATACGACCATGTTCGAGGAAGCGACCAATGATCGATTTCACGCGGATATTCTCTGACAATCCAGCCACCCCCGGCCGCAAGCAGCAAATACCGCGCACCACGGCTTGAACCATGACGCCAGCCTGCGAGGCTTCATACAGTTTGTCGATCAAGTCTGGATCAACCAGCGAGTTCAATTTCAGCCAGATATTGGCGGGTTTGCCGAGTTTGGCGAAGCCAATTTCGGCATCAATCAACGCATAAATCGCCGGGCGGATGGTGAGCGGGCTGAACGCCAACGCGTCCATTTTCTCGGGCTTGGCATAGCCGGTCATGAAGTTGAACAGCCGTGCTGCATCACGCGTCAGGTCAGGGTCACAGGTGAAGAAGCTAAGATCGGTGTAAATCCGCGCGGTGATCGGGTGGTAATTGCCGGTTCCAAAATGCGCATAGGTGCGCATCACCGGGCCTTCACGCCGCACCACCAACGACAATTTAGCGTGGGTTTTCAACTCGGTGAAGCCATAGACCACCTGAACCCCTGCCGCTTCGAGCGTGCGGGCGAGGCGGATATTGGCCTCCTCATCGAATCGCGCCTTGAGTTCAACCATCGCGGTGACCGATTTGCCCGCCTCAGCCGCCTCGATCAGTGCCTTTACGATCGGGCTATCGCGGCTCGTGCGATACAGCGTTTGTTTCACCGCCACCACAGCCGGGTCACCGGCGGCTTGGCGGAGGAACTGCACCACCACATCAAAGCTTTCAAACGGGTGGTGAACCACGAAATCCTTCGCCCGAATGGCGGCAAAGCAATCGCCACCGAAATCGCGCACCCGCTCAGGGAAGCGCGGCGAGTAGGGCGGGAACAGCAGATCGGGGCGGTCGTCACCGATCAATTGCTTCAGATCGACAAGGCCCAGAATGCCGTCATGCACAAACACATCTTCCGGCGAGACATCCAACTCGTCGGCGACGAAATCCTTAAGATCATCTGGCATGCCCTCGGCGATGGCCAAATGAATGGCAACACCACGGCGGCGGCGCTTGAGCGCGGTTTCGTAGGAGCGCACGAGGTCTTCAGCTTCGTCTTCAAACTCCACATCGGTGTCGCGGATCAGACGGAACATGCCGTGGCCGTGCACGCGGAAGCCGGGGAACAGGCGAGCGAGGAACAGGAACACCACGTCTTCAAGCAGCACGTAGCGGATCACGCCGGGCTCATTCTCATGCGCGGGCAGGCGAATGAAGCGTTCCACCGGCGCGGGCAACGGGATCAGACCACGCATAAAATGCCCGTCCTCATCGCGCGTCAGCCGCAGCGCCATCACCAAGCCCATATTCGGTATGAATGGGAACGGATGCGCCGGATCGACCGCAAGCGGGGTGAGGATGGGGAACACGCGCTCCATGAACCACGCTTCGAGCCAAGCACGGTCATGCTGGGTGAGGGCAGACATTTCAGTTGCAATAATCCCAGCCGCGCCGATCAGGCCGCGCAATTCAATCCAGGTGTGCTGCTGGTCGTGCATCAACTCGCCAGACCGTGCGAGCACCGCCGTGAGTTGCTGCGCCGGGGTCAGCCCATCCGGTGAGCGCTTCGTGACGCCCGCTTTGGCCTGTCCAACCAGCCCTGCCACGCGCACCGAATAGAACTCATCAAGGTTGCCAGCCGAGATTGACACGAAGCGCAAACGCTCCAGCAACGGATGATTGGGGTTTGCCGCTTCGTCCAGAACGCGCTGATTGAAGTCCAGCCAAGACAGTTCACGGTTAAGAAACCGGAGCGGGTTTGTTGCGTCGGGCGTGAGTGTCACGTCTGGCTCCTGCAAAATTTCTGTCGATGACACGGCGTTGGCGGCATATTCTGCTTCGGCGGTCATCAATACGATCTCTTACAGGAAGCCCGGGCTGTGGGGCGAGGTGAGGGGGGTGGCGTATGCCAAGTCTGCATCGAATAACATGGAATTGTCATCGTTATCCGCCAACTCGGCCACCACCTCGGCGGCCAACGCCCGGTTGACGCGCCGCCCATGCGCCAAAGTCAGCCGGTCCAGTCGCGCCGCCGCTTCGCGCAAACTCGCCGCATCGCGCGGCAGGTGGCGCAATAGAAACGCCTGGATTGCTTCAGGCACCTGCAACTGACGATCCACAAACAACGCGGCCAGCAGGCGGTCGAGCAATTCCTGCTCGGCGGGCCTAATCCTGATGGCCATCACCGAACGCAATCTGCTCGCAAGGTCGGGCAGGGAGGTCTGCCAGCGTGAGGGTGGCTGGCGTCCGGCCAGTAGTACCGGCAATCCGGCTTCGGTGGCCGCGTTCAGCAGATGCAGCAATGGGCGCTCGGGGGCCAGATCGGCATCATCCAACGCCACTGGGCGATTTGGCGGGGCTAAGCTTGGGCGCAAGCTGGCACCTGCCATCAGGCTCGCGTGCTTTCGCTGCGCCCAGCGATGTAACAGATGAGATTTGCCGCTTCCGGCCTCACCCCATAGCGCCATGCGGCGTTGTGGCCAGTCTTCATCGCGCCCGAGCCATGTTACCGCGTCTTGATTGGACGGTGCTTCAAGGAACAACGCCCTGCTGAAATCCGGCGCATGCGGAAACGGCAGGGCCAGTTGGCGGATCAATGCATATCCCCCACCGGCGCCGGATTTGGCGGGTCGAGGTACAGCGGGCTTTGCAGATAGCGGTGCAGCCAGAAGCGGCTCAGCACACCGATCACGGCGGTTACCGGCACGGCAAGCAGCACGCCAACAAAGCCAAACGCCGCACCGCCTGCGAACAGGGCAAAGATCACCCACACCGCATGCAACTCCACCCGATCACCAAGGAAGCGCGGATAAATTACATAGCCTTCGAGAATGTTGCCCAAAGCGAACACCATCCCGACCTCGACCACCCCCGTCCAGGTTGGGAATTGCGCGAACGCCAAACTAATCGCCGCCACCAGCCCGGTGATGCTGCCGACATAGGGGATAAACGACAGCATGCCTGCGGTGATGCCCACAATCAGCCCAAGATCCAGCCCCACTGCAGACAACGCGGTGGCATAATACAGCGCCAAGACAAGGCAGCACAAAGCCTGCCCGCGCAGCCAGGCGGACAGAATGCGGTCCACCTCGGCAGCCTGCGCCTCCACCACCCCGGCATAACGACGCGGCAGCCAGCCATCGATTCGGCTGATGATGACCGGCCAATCGCGCAGGAAATAAAACGCCACCACGGGGGTTACGATCACCAGAGTGAAGACGTTGAAAATCGCAAACCCACCACCGATCAGGCTGCGCAGTGTGGTGGCGATGAACGAGACTATCTCACTCGCCTGGCCACCGACCAGATCACGCAGTTTTTCGTCCACCACATCCGAGCCCAGCGTGGTTTGCAGATGCGCAATCTGCACGGCGGCAAAGGCGCGCAATTCGGTGGTGTATTCCGGCACGCGGGCGAACAAAATGCCGATCTGGGCGATAATCAGCGGATAAAACAGCAGTGCAAACAACAGGATGGCCGCAATCACCGCCATCACCATCAAAATCGCCGCAACCGACCGGGGCACGCCCTTGCGCACCAAAAAGCAGGTGGGCGGATCGAGGAAATAGGCGATCACTGCCGCTGCTACGAACGGCAGTAGCACCGAGGCGAAGAGCTGAAGCATCACGCCCAGCACCACCACCACGCCCGCCAGCAAAGCCAGTCGCTGGGCGCGGGTGGAGGTGCCAAGCGCCTGCGTTTGGGGATTGGTTGCGTTCATGCGCTTCTGCCCAGCCTGCAATGCTTTGCAGAGAAGCCATCGCTATGGTTTTGTCCGGCGCTCATCAGCCATCCTGCGTCATGACATTCATGCCACAGACTAGACCTTGGAACCCGACATGCCCAGCATGACCTATCGTGACGCCGGCGT
>CAIZGT010000251.1 GCA_903932545.1 uncultured Rhodospirillales bacterium | reverse complement strand
TGGCAATCCATCGCGCAACAGGCGAGGTCGCGTTGAACTGCCACGTCGCTGCGCGCCTCGCAATGACGGGGCGGAAATCAATCCAGATACGTTGCAATCTCAATCAGATTGCCATCCGGATCACGACAATACACCGACGTCATCGGCCCCAACGCGCCAAACTTCGCCGCCGGGCCGTCCACAATCGTGACCCCACATTTGCGGAGATGATTGGCGATCTCATCTGGCCCCACCGCCGTGATGAAGCACAAATCTGCCGAGCCGGTGCGCACCTGATCCGAGGTGTGCCAGCGCGACAAGTCCGCATTAACCGGCCGCAGATTGATCTTCTGGCCGCCAAACTTCAGCGCGGTGCGGCGGGCATCGCCGAATTCCTCACGGTCCATACCAAGCACGCGCTGATACCAAGACGCTGTAATATCCACATCGTCGCAATGCAGAACGATGTGGTCGAGGCGATCAACGGTGAAGCGCATCAGCCCACGCCCTCGTAGAAATCATTGCCCTTGTCGTCCATCACGATGAAGGCGGGGAAATCTTCAACCTCAATCCGCCAAATCGCCTCCATGCCGAGCTCGGCATATTCCAAAACCTCAACCTTGCGGATGCAATCCTGCGCCAGTCGCGCCGCCGGGCCGCCGACCGAGCCGAGATAGAAGCCGCCATATGTTTTACAGGCATCCTTCACCGCTTTGGAGCGGTTGCCCTTGGCGAGCATCACAAACGAGCCGCCCGCAGCCTGGAAGTCAGCAACGTAGCTGTCCATGCGACCAGCCGTGGTGGGGCCGAACGAGCCGGTGGCATACCCTTCAGGGGTTTTGGCCGGGCCGGCGTAATAGACCGGGTGGTTCTTCATATAATCCGGCATGCCCTCGCCGCGATCCAGCCGCTCTTTCAGCTTCGCGTGGGCGATATCGCGCGCCACCACCATCGTCCCGGTCAGCGAGACGCGGGTTTTCACCGGATACTGGCTGAGCAACTTGCGGATATCTGCCATCGGCTGGTTCAGATCGACGCGCACCACCTCGCTATCGAGTTCCTCGGTCGAAGGCTCCGGCAGATATTTGTGTGGATCGGTTTCCAGCGCTTCCAGGAACACCCCATGCGGCGTGATCTTCGCCTTGATCTGACGGTCCGCCGAGCACGACACGCCGATGCCGATCGGCAAGGACGCACCATGGCGCGGCAGGCGCACCACGCGCACGTCGTGGCAGAAATACTTGCCGCCGAACTGCGCGCCGATACCGTTGTTGCGCGAGATTTCGAGAACCACCTTCTCCATCTCAAGATCACGGAACGCATGGCCGGACACGTCGCCTGATGTAGGCAATTCATCGAGCCATTTGGTGGAGGCGAGCTTCACAGTTTTGAGGCAGGTTTCAGCCGAGGTGCCGCCGATGACAATCGCCAAGTGATACGGCGGACAGGCGGACGTGCCGAGCGTCATGATTTTGGCGGCGATGAATTCTGCGAGCTTCTTGGGGTTCAGAACCGCGCGGGTTTCCTGATACAAGAAGGTCTTGTTCGCCGACCCGCCACCTTTGGCCACAAACATCAGCGCCATCTCATCGGCATGATGCTCGCCAGGGTTGGCATAGATGTCGAACTGCACCGGCAGGTTATTGCCGGTGTTCACTTCCTCGAACATCGAAAGCGGAGCCATCTGCGAATAGCGCAGATTGGTCTCGGTGTAGGTGCGATGAACGCCATAACTCAGCGCCTCTTCCTCATTGCCCTGCACCCAAACGCGCTGGCCCTTTTTGCCGAACACGATGGCGGTGCCGGTGTCTTGGCACATCGGCAGCACACCACCTGCGGCGATGTTGGCGTTTTTCAGCAGATCGAGCGCCACAAACCGATCATTGGCCGACGCTTCCGGATCATCCAAGATCGCACGCAGCGAGGCGAGATGCGCCGGGCGCAGCAGATGCGAGACATCGTGGAACGCTTGGAACGCAAGTTCCGATAATGCTTCCGGCGTCACCTTTAGAACGGTTTTGCCCTCAACCTCAATGGTCGAGACGCCATCGATATCGAGCTTGCGATAGGGCGTGGCGTCATGGCCCAGCGGAAACATCGGCGCGTAATGGAAATTGTCGGGGCGATTGTGATCGGTCATCAGGGCAAACTCCCAAGCTTAGCGAAATTACGTCTCTTTGGTCGGGTTACGGCGGCGGAAGGCGTCAAGGCTCACCACTTGCGGTGCTTCCGGCTCAGCCTCGGGCTCGGCTTCCGGCACCGGGGCGGGCGGAATTTCCTCGTCCTCGATATCGTTGGTGGTGCCTTGCGCGTTGAAGCGCAGGCCGTAGCGCACATACGGATCTGCAAACGCCGTCACCGCCGACAGCGGGACAATCAGCGTGGACGCCACGCCGCCGAACGACAGACCAACCGAGAAAATGCCCGCATTTTCATCCACCGTCAGATCCCAGAACTGATGCTGGAGCACGATGGTCATTTCTTCAGGATATTTTGCCCGCAGCCGTGATGGGATGTTGGTGCCCGGATGGTCGGTGCGGAAGGTGATGTAGAAATGATGCTCACCAGGCATGCCATGAATTGAGGC
>CAIZGT010000250.1 GCA_903932545.1 uncultured Rhodospirillales bacterium | reverse complement strand
CTGCCAGCGTTGGCTGCTTGGCGGGTACCGGTTTCGGAAGGGTTGCGGTCTTAGCGGCATCGATATGGTCGATGAAAGATCGGGAAATGCCCGCCGCACGGATATTGCGCAGCTTGATCTTGCGTATCAACGACCGCAGTGATGCGCTTGTATGTCGTCCTGCGGGAACCGATTCACGCCGCTATACCTGCGGCCCGAACACTTTGTGACAATAGGGACATTTTAAGGGCGCACGTCACCAAACAGGGCGATGCTCAGCTTCAATGAAAGGAACATCACCCACCCGGTTAACGAAGATGACGCATAACAGGCCTCTGATTTGCATATCATCCACATGCTGCTTTCATGAGGGATGCAATGAAATTTACCAGATCAAATCCATTACTGGGCGCTATGGTGCTGGTTGCCATTTGGTGGCTTCTTGCATCGATTGGTTTGGTAAAGCCGATCCTGTTGCCAACACCCGCTGGTGCAATAAGGGCACTGATCGCTGGGCTCGCAAATGGTGAATTGGCATATGACCTGATGGTCACCATCAAACGCACCGTCACGGCGTTTGCGATCGCTGCGATGGTTGCCATTCCCGTGGGAATTGCGCTCGGCGCGGACGTCAAAACTTACAGATCGATGGAATTCGTTGTCGATTTTTTCCGCTCAACGCCAGTCTCGGCGCTGTTTCCTCTCTTCTTGGTCCTGTTCGGGGTGGGCGATCAAACAAAAATTGCCATCGCGGTATTTGGTGCCGCCTTGGCTATTTTGTTCAACGTGGCTTACGGCGTGATGAATTGCCGCCGCACGCGGGTGTTGGCCGCGCGGGTTATGGGCGCTTCGCAAATGCGAACGTTGCTCGATGTGTATTTTTGGGAATCGCTGCCGCAAACCTTTGTCGGCCTGCGCAACGGAATTTCCATCGCTTTGGTCGTCATTATCGTCGCCGAGATGTTCATCGGCTCCAATGACGGGCTGGGCTATTTGCTCGTGCAAGCCCAGATGTCATTCGATATGCCGCTGATGTATGCCGCGATATTTTGCGCGGGCCTGCTTGGCTACATGCTGAACTTACTGTTCCTAATCATCGAGCGCCGGTTTGTGCATTGGGGCGGCAGATAGTTACAGCGATATTAGCGCCGCCGACGTGTCCACCTTGGCCGTGACGATATTCTGCGAAGTGGCGAAATCGACGAACTTCTGGAGATATAGATGATCATCGGCTGACAGCTTATCGGTCATAATCATCTTCGGAATTCCCACCTGTCTTGCCAACTCCGGTGGCACCGAAGTGTTGACCTTCAAGTTGTCCCGCGTGCTGACATCGGTGGCGATATCAGCCAACGCTTTCCGCCATGCAGTTGCATATCGCTTGGCCACATCCGGCTTGGCTTTGATGAAATCACCAGACATCCCACCACCGGCACCGAAGGTGAGAGCCTTCGTATTGCCGAGGATGTAAGTGGATACAACGCCCTTCTCCAGCACCCGCGCTCCACCGCTAGATTGCAGGATCGTCCCGACCGGCTCCAGCGTGTAACCCGCATCGAACGTTCCCGCGGTCATGGCGCCGACATGAAGGTTGAGCGAAAGATCGGTGAGCGTGTAATCCGGGCCTTCCTGCAGACCGTTGGCCCTCATCACCGCGCGCGCGATGGCAGTATTGGCGGGGCCAGAGGCCGCCATGAACTTCACTGCTTTGCCTTTGAAGCCAGAGATTGCGGCCACGTCGAACCCGTTGCGGACCACAATTGATTCCTGAAGATTGTCGGCATTCTGTCCGTTGATTGAGATATATGAGACTGTGCCGGGCGATTTGATGTTGATGTTTAACGCCTCCAACATCACCAAAGCGGCAGCAGTGTCGAGATCGCCATTTAGGAAGCCGCCCAAGATCAGTGTGCTCGACGCCATTCGCGTTGGCACCGCCTCAATCCCCATCTCAGTGAAATAGCCGCGCGCCTGGGCAACAAAAAACGGGAGGGCTGATGAAACCGGGAACACCCCCACCCGCACCTTATCTGGTGCAGACGAGGCAGCATGCGCTCGTAAAATGGCGGGAGCGGCTAGGACGAAACCGGCTGTCGTGGTGATTGCTCGGCGGCGCGTGATAAGGGTCATATCGGCCTCTTCCATCAAAAAGAAATCAGTCCAGCGCATACGAACATGGCATCGGTAAATCCAATGTCTCGAAGTCTTCCCGCCGCGTATTCATGTTTTCAAGATTGATAAACTGAGCCTCGCTTTGTCGGAAATGCGGGCCAGAATGCCACGTGCCGATATGCAGTTTCACGATCCGATCGCCAGGGATGCGAAAGCCCACAACATCATTCACGCCCGGCCGCACGCCACTCGTGCTTGGTGCTGCAACCGCGAACAGCCATTCCACGCCGCCAAGCGAACCCAAGCACTGCGTGACTTTCATGTGGCGTGCCATGTTTTCAAAGGTGAGCGGGATATCTTTGAGATGCATAATCCACAGCCGTGGAATGCCCTGGTGCAATGTGAGTTGCGCCTCATCCGGGCTCGTGCCGGGATTGTGGTCCGGCATGATCCATTGCCCCAAAGCACGGCGCGGATTGATCACTTGGCCGAACGGAGCAAAGTTTTCAGTCGTGAGGTCGTGCACCGGGATAAGATGAAGGCCGGTTCGGGTGGGGCTGGCGATTTCGGTCATTGTCCGGAATGCTCCAGAATATGAGTCATGCTATCTCAGTTAGGTTGTGCAATTGCCGCGCCGCGCAATGAAGCAGCCGGACCGGCTGCCACAGTTCTATCCAGGGCAAACAGTTTTGGTATCTCGCCAATATCTGATCAAATTACAGGCAGGACGCACAACAGTCGCGATGACATCACCGCACATGTAAGACGGCCATATTGGCTGGTCGGAACTTGGCCACACCAAGGCACATTGCATTTCGGATTTCTGGCAAGAAGTCTGCAAATGAACGCAACGGCGGGCGGAAGACGATGGTGCCGATGATTAATCTGGCGCGTGGCTTGCATTCTCCAGAAGTTAGTGGTCGAGCAGTATTTGTCCAAATTCAATCAATCTCCGGAGGTCACGCATGTCGTTGGTTCTATCTCGGCGTCAGGCTGGTTTGTTCGCTGCGTCCGCCTTGGTGATGACTGGGCAGGCTGCCCAAGCTGCCGAGCCGATCAAGATCGGCCTGGTCGCGGCGTTGTCTGGTCAGTCGGCCAAATCGGGAGAAGGCATCACGCGCGGGATTTCGATTGCAATTGACGAGATCAACGCGGGGGGTGGGCTTCTGGGGCGCCCGGTAGAACTTGTGCGTCGCGATGATGAAAGCAACCCGGCCAAAGGGCAGACCGCGGCGCGAGAGATGATCGATAGTGAGAAAGCTGTGGCGATTTTTGGCGGCATCGACAGCCCGGTGAGCCAAGCAATCGTGTCCATCGTCAACGCCGCGAAAATGCCGTTCATGGGTGTGTGGGCGGCGGCGACCAACATTACTCGCAACGGGGCTGATCCGAATTACTGCTTCCGCGTTTCAGCAGTGGACGTATTGGTCGACAAGCGCCTGATCGCGCATGCGACTGGTGTGATGGGAATGAAGAAGCCCGGCTTAATGCTGGTGAATAACGGCTGGGGTGCGAGCAATAACAACGGTCTGGAGGCGGCCGCCAAAGCTGCCAACCTTGTGCTCGCAGGCGTTGAGAAATTCGAAGACAAAGACGTTGATATGACCCCGCAGTTGCAGCGTCTTCGCGATGCTGGGGCGGATGGCATAATTCTTGTGGGTAATGCGGCCCCGGGTGCGCTGGTGGTTAAGGGTATGCAGCGCTTGGCTTGGACGGCACCGGTTGTTTCGCATTGGGGTATTAGCGGCGGACGGTTCCCGGAATTGGCTGGGTCTTGGGCTTCCAAGGTGCATTTCATCCAGACCTACAGCTTCTTCGGCAAGCAGAACGCCGTCGGCGAGAAAGTGGTGAAGGCACTGAAGGCGAAATATGCCGACATCAAGGGCGTTGGCGATATTGTGCCGCCTGTTGGCGTGGCCAATGCTTATGACGCGATGATGCTGTTGGCGATGGCGATCAAGTCGGCCAACAGCACGGATGGCGAGGCAATCCGCGCTGCGCTTGAGGGGCTCGGCAAATATAACGGGTTGATCAAGAGCTATGATAAGCCATTCAGCCACGCCAATCATGATGCGCTTGATGAGAACGACTACGTGATGGTTCGCTATAATGGTGAGCAGATTGAGCCGGTCACCGGCTGATGCTTTCCTCTGCCTTGGTGGCTGGGTTCGGCCTGGGCAGCATGTATGGGCTGATCGCGCTCGGCTTCACGCTTACATTTGCGGTGTCGGGAACGGTGAATTTTGCCCAAGGGTCGTCGTTTATGCTGGGTGCTGTGTCCCTGCATTTGTTGGCGATCAGCTACCACTGGCCGATGGGTGTGGCCGTTGTGGCGAGCTTGTTGATTTGTGCTGCTTGGGGACTGGTTGTCGAGCGATTGGCAATCCGACCCTTTGTGGTCAAGGGCTCTAACGCATGGCTCATGGCGACGGTTGCACTGGGAATTGTGCTCGACAATTGCGCAATGGCGGTTTTTGGCAAAGAGCCGCGAGCCCTTGATTCCATGTTTGCAGATGAGCCTTGGATCATTGCAGGCGTTGGTGTGTTTCCGCTGCAGTTGATCATCCCAGCCGTCGGGTTGACGCTGGCGGCGCTGTTGCAGCAGGGGCTCACGCGAACCGTCCTCGGTCTAAAATTGCGGGCGACGGTGCAGAATTCGGATGCGGCGCGATTGATGGGGATCAACGTAACTGCGTTGGTTGCTGTCACGTTCGCGATTGCCGCTGCTTTTGCAGGAATCGCAGGGATGCTGGTCGCGCCGTTGTTCAACGTCGCATACGACATGGGGACTTTGTTCGGAATCAAGGCCTTTGCCGTCGCGATTCTGGGCGGTATGTCAAGACCTTGGGGTGTGGTTCTAGCGGGGCTGGCCTTTGGGCTTTTGGAGGCGACAACAACGTCGCTGCTCGGATCCGGCAGCACGCAGATTGTCACGTTCAGTTTGGTGATTGTGGCGTTGGCTATCGCACCAGAGGGGCTGTTCGCACGGCGACGGACAATACGGGTATGAGGTCGTTGGCAGCATTTGTCGGCTTCGCGCTTGCGTCGACTTTGGCTCTAAATCTGCCTGGCTATTATGGGTTTCTGATCGGCCTCATCGCCATCACCGCCATTGCCTGCACCGGGTTGAATGTTCTGCTCGGCTTGGCCGGGGAAGTATCGCTCGGCCAAGCAGGGTTCTTGGCGCTCGGCGCGTATGCCGTGGGCGTGCTGACGACGAAATTGGGCCTGCCTTTTTTTGCAGCGTGGCCTCTCTCAACGGTGCTGGTAGCTTTAGTGGCGACTGCGTTGGCGGTGCCGGCGCTGCGCGTGAGTGGGCCATATTTGGCAATGATTACCATCGCGTTTGGCTTAATCGTCGAGGCGGCAGCAAATGAGTGGCGGGCGATCACCGGCGGTTCCGTGGGGATCTCCAATATCGGCAGCCCGTTTGGCGTTGGTGGCACGGCGGCGATGGCGTGTGCGTGTGCTGCCCTGGTATGGTTGGGCTTTGACTGGCTAAAGCGATCCCCTTTGGGGCTTGCGATGATCTGCACCGCCCAAGCGCCCGCTGCTGCCAGGAGCGTGGGGGTTCGTGCTGTTCCGGTTCGTGCCGCCGCATTCGTAATTTCGGCCACAGCAGGTGGATTGGCGGGAGGGTTGCAAGCGGCATTGACGGGTTTCATCGCGCCTTCGTCTTTCCCGTTCTCGCAGTCGATCCTGTTCCTGCTGGTGGTGATGGTCGGGGGCGTGGGAAGTTCGCTAGGTCCGTTGGCGGGCGCGATTTTGGTGGGGTTGTTGCCGGAAGTTTTATCCAGCCTCGCAGAATATCGCCAATTGATGTTTGGTGCGGGGCTTTTGGTCGTGCTGTGGATCGCACCACGCGGGTTGGCCGGGTTCTTTCCCAATCGTGCTGCTCCCGATCCAGTGGCAAATGGCGATGTATTGTCCTTTCTCCGCGCGGGGGCCGCGCATGGATTGCGGGCGCAGGGGTTGTCCGTCGCATTCGGCGGCGTGCACGCGGTTGATCGGGTGAGCTTTGAAGCTCTGGCGGGACGGGTCACCGGAATTATCGGCCCCAACGGCGCGGGTAAAACCACGCTGCTCAACGCTATCACCGGGTTCGTAGCCCCGAATTCCGGGACGATTCACGCCGATGGCCGTATTGCGCGCAGCTTCCAAACCGCGCAGCTGCCGCCTGATATGACGGTGCTCGATTGTGTGCGGCTTGGGTTGCTTCGTGGGAAGTGGCGCGGCGGAGCAGACCCTTGTTTTGCCGCCGCGCTATTGGATTTTGTAGGGTACACCAACGCATCTTCCATCTTGGCCGGAGCGTTGCCGCATCCAGATCGACGATTGGTAGAAATCGCGCGTGCTCTGGCGATGCAACCTAGTGTGATGTTGCTCGACGAGCCGGCCGCAGGGCTTGATGCGCGTGATACCGAGCGCCTTGGCCCAGTGCTGCGTCGCGTGGCCGATTGTGGGCTGGCGGTGGCGCTG
>CAIZGT010000249.1 GCA_903932545.1 uncultured Rhodospirillales bacterium | reverse complement strand
CTTGGCGGTTTGCACCCGCCCCACGATGTCCAATGTCCTCAGCTCTTGGTCACATCCCACACCACCGGGAACGGCGATTTCACCACGCCCGTCACATTCTTCCGCCAAGCCGTATATTGCTGAAAGAACCCGGTCGGGATGTAGGTCACGTTCTCGAACGAGGCGACATCCACCTTTTCAATCGCCTTCTTTTCGGCGGCCTGATCGGGGGCTGCATACCACTCATTAATGCCAGCCTCGACAGCATCGGATTTTGGCCAGCCGAACCAAGCCTTATCACCCGCCGCCGACAGCGCGGTGTAAGGAGCCGGATTGATGCAATCCGCCCCGGCATGCCACGTGTGGAAAATATTCCACCCACCTTGCGCCACCGGATCCTTTTTGGCGCGGATCGTGCCCGTGGTGCTCCAATCGGTGGCGACAAAATCAACATTCATGCCGATCTTGGCGAGCAGGTCAGCGGTCACATCACCTTCAGCCTTGGTGATCGCCACGTCGGTTGCGACAATCAGGCGCACTTTTTCGCCGTTGTAACCGGCTTCCTTGAGCAGCGCCTTGGCCCCCTCAATATTGCGCTTGCCCTTGAGCAGATCGCCACCGGCCTCGGTATAAAGCGGGGTGCCCGGGGTGAAGAAGCTCGGGCAGAGCTTCCACAGGTCAGGGTTATCGCCAACCACGGCTTCCATGTAATCCTGCTGGCTCAACGCCATCATAACCGCGCGACGCACCCGCACATCGTTGAACGGCGGCAGCAGATGGTTCATCCGGAAGCTGCCGATATTGCCCAGCGGATCGCCGATATCAACGCTGATGTTCTTGTTCTTCTTCAGCAGCGGCACGAGGTCAGAGATCGGGTTTTCCCACCAATCCACTTCCCCGTTCTGCAGCGCGGCACCAGCGGTGGCAGCATCGGGGATAATGATCCATTCGACGCGATCGAAATGCACCCGCTTGCCACCCGAGAGCCAATCGGATTTTTCGGCGCGCGGCACGTAATCGCCGAATTTCTCGAACACTGCCTTCGAGCCGGGCACCCATTCATCCTGCTTAAACCGCAGCGGGCCGGAGCCGATGTTTTCCTTAATGATCTGGAACGGATCGGTTTTGGCAATCCGCTCCGGCATGATCAGGCACATTGGCGAGTTTGCCTTGCCCAGCGCAAACAGCATCTTCGGGAACGGCTTGTTGAGGCGGATTCGCACGGTTTTGTCGTCAACCGCCTCAATCGCATCAAGGCTGGCCTTGATCTTCTGGCCCATGGTGTCGCGCACCATCCAACGACTGATTGAGGCGACCACGTCCTTGGACGTCACGCGCTCACCATCATGGAATTTCAGGCCGTCACGCAGCTTGAATGTCCAGTCGGTGAAGTCGGCGTTGACAGTGTGGCCCTCGGCCATCTGCGGATGCGGAACAAACTTGGAGTCAACGCCATACAGCGTCTCCCACACCATCACCGCTGCGTTGCGCACCACGTATTGCGTGCCAACAACCGCGTCGAGATTGGGGAGGTTGGCCTGCGGAATGAAGCGCAGAACTTTCGCGTTCTGCGCCAATGACAGGCGCGGTGCGGCCAGCGTGCCACCGATGGCAGCGGCAGCGGTGGTACCAAGAAATGTGCGACGCTTCATAAGGTGAAAACCCCCGTTTGACTTCAGCACTGCGGCAAAGCAAACCCCGTGCCTTAACCGACTGCCATGAGTGTAGCGCATGTAAGCCATGTCGCAAGCAGTCCCTTACATCCGCCTCGGGTTTGCGTCTGCGGCCGCATGCTCTAGGTTCGCGGTCATGCGGATTTTCACCTTGCTGCTTTTGTTGCTGATTGCCCTGCCTGCCCGCGCGCAGGTGAGCGTGAACCCGAGTGCGCTAGATGGCCTTGCCCCCGCCAAGCCGCCAAGCCCTGCGGTATCCACGCCACAATTGCCCGCGGCGAAGCCTGCGGTTGGCAGCGGCAACGCGCCAGTGTCCGCCCCCAAGCCGGTTGCGCCCAACACGCCAAACGTGGCCAGCGCGCCGCCCGCCTCGGTTGTGGTGCCACCGCCCATCGAGGTGCCAACGCGCCCGCCTTCGCCGGTGGCCCCGCCGCGTATTGCCGCAGATGCGCCAACCAGCGTGGAGAAATTAAAATCCGGCTTGCGTCTGGTGTTCGGCAATGGTCGCTCCGACCTCAACCCTGCCAGCGAAACCGCGGTGAAGGAATTGGTGCTTCCGGCACAAGCTGGCACTGATGGCCCGAGCTACACCGTCACATCATATGCCGCCGGATTGCCGGAGGATCCGTCCACACCACGCCGCGTGTCGCTCTCCCGCGCCTTGGCGGTTCGCAGCGTATTGATCTCGCAAGGTGTGGCATCCACGCGTATTTATGTGCGCGCCTTCGGACCCGCCTCGCCCGGCTTCGCCGATGGCCCAGCGGATCGGGCTGATATCGTTGTCGGCCCCAACCCCATGGGATCCGAGGCACCGCCGAAACGCTGATTGCTCCGCCGACCATTTCTGGACCAGGACCGCAAATATGACCCGCCCGACGCAGTATTTGATCCGCATGCTGGTCTTTCTCGTGATGATTGGCGTGGCCGTTGCCCTGCTCTCACCCGCGCTTGTCACCGCCTTTGTCACCAACCCGCTGCTCAACGCATTGATCGTGTGCGTGCTCGCCATCGGCATCTTCTGGAACCTGCGCCAGGTCATACGGCTGTCGCCGGAAGTGTCGTGGGTCGAAACCTTCCAGCAAGAACGCCAGCGCCTAGCGCAACTCCCCACGCCCAAGCTGCTCTCACCGATGGCGCAGATGTTGGCGTCGCGGGCCGAGAAGGCGCGTGAATCGGGCAAGGATGAGAAATTCACCCTCTCTGCCCCCGCGATGCGCTCGTTGCTCGACGGCATCGCCAGCCGCCTGGACGAATCGCGTGAGCTCGCCCGCTACATGGTTGGGCTGCTGATCTTCTTGGGCCTGCTCGGCACGTTCTGGGGCTTGTTGCTCACCGTCTCGTCGGTGGGCGACGTGATCTCCACCATGTCGGTTGGCAATGGCGACGTGAACGTGTTGTTCGAACAACTGAAATCCGGCCTCGCCAAGCCGCTGAAGGGGATGGGAACCGCGTTTTCCTCTTCTATGCTCGGCCTGTCCGGCGCATTGATACTGGGCTTTCTCGACCTCACGGCGGGACAGGCGCAGAATAGGTTTTACAATGAGTTAGAGGAATGGCTGGCCGGAATAACCCGCCTCGCCTCCGGCTCCGGGATCGGCGGCGATGGTGATGCGTCGGTGCCTTCCTACGTGCAAGCCCTGCTCGAACAAACCGCTGAGAACATGCAAGCTCTCCAATCCATGCTCGCACGCGGTGATGACGCCCGCCGCGAGCAGCAACAGGTTCTGCTCGCACTGGCGGAAAAACTCAGCGGCCTGACCGAAGTTCTGCGCACCGGCTCCACCGACGAAGCCTCGCGGGTTTACCTGCGCAACATCGATTTCTCGCTGCAACGACTGATCTCGGACGGCGAGAGCGGGCGGATGCAGGCGACGGCTGAAATTCGCAACGAGATCAAAATCCTGACCAAAACCCTGGCGACAATCTCCGACGAGCGGAAACACTAACCATGGCACTGCGCAGGCGCGGCTCATCGCAGGAAGGGCTAAACGCCTGGCCGGGCTATGTGGACGCGCTGTCCACCTTGCTGATGGTGATCATCTTCGTTTTGCTGGTGTTTGTGCTGGCACAGGCATTTCTGTCTGTCGCCTTGTCCGGGCGTGATCAGGCGCTGGACCGGATGGGCAAGCAACTTGCCGAAATCTCAGACATGCTCTCTCTCGAACGCGGCCACAATGCGGATCTGCAACTCAGCATCGCCACGCTGACGCATGATGTGGCAGACGCAAAAGCCCACTCAGATGCGCTGGCAACACAATTGTCCGCCTCAAGCCAAACCGCCGCTGGATTGGCCAATGAGCGAGATGCGCTGAAGGCCGGGATCACCAGCCTCGCCTCCCGCCTTGCCGACGCCGAATTGCAGGCCAAATCGGCGGAAGCGCGCAATGAGGCGCTGCGGGCGCAAATCGGTGTGGTGGCCAGCCAGCGCGACAGCACCACCGAAGCCACCGCCGCCCGCGCCAGCCAACTGGCCGAGCAGGTGCAAGCCCTCACCGCGCTGCGCGATCAACTAGAACGCCAAGCGCAAGATGCCGCCGTGCGCGCCACAACGGCCGACGAGCGCGCCCGCGCCGTCGCGGTCGAGTTGGAGAACGAGCACAAGCTTGGCGACTCGGCGCGCGCGCAGGTGGTGCTGCTGAACGAACAATTGGCACAGCTCCGCCTGCAAATGGCGGGCATTTCCAAGGCACTTGATGCCTCCGAAGCGTCCGCGAAGGACAAAGACGCCGAAATCGCCGATCTCGGCACCCGCCTCAACGTCGCCCTTGCCCGCAAAGTGGAGGAGTTGCAGCGGTATCGCTCGGAATTTTTCGGCAAACTCAGCACCGTGCTGGCCGGCCGTCCCGGCATTTCGGTGGTGGGCGACCGCTTCGTGTTCCAAAGCGAGGTGCTGTTCCCCATCGGCAGTGCCGCACTGACAGCCTCCGGTGTGGACCAGATCAAGAAACTCGCCGCCACGCTGAAAAGCCTCAGCTCTGCCATTCCACCTGAGGTGAATTGGCTGTTGCGAGTGGATGGCCATGCCGACCATCAAAAAGTTACCGGCAAATTCCCCAGCAATTGGGAGCTTTCAGCCGATCGCGCGATCACCGTGGTCAAGCTGTTGGTGGCCGAGGGGATTCCCGCCAATCGGCTGGCCGCCGCCGGTTTTGCCGATAACCAGCCGCTCGATCCGGCCAACACCCAGGCTGCGTTCGCCCGCAACCGCCGCATCGAGCTGCGATTGACCGACCGATAATAACACTTATCGTATCGGGTTGACCTGGATCAAAGCATTCGTGAATCGATGATGTTCATCTGTCTGCGTTGAACGATGCAAGATGGATCCACTCGATGAAAAAGACGCTTACCCTGGCTGCCCTGCTGCTCGGCACAACCGTGATGGCAACTGCAGCCCAGGCCGAAACGACCGCCGAATCTGGTTTTGTGACCAAGCAGGCTGGCCAGTTCCTCGTGCGTGCCCGCGTGATTGACGTTGATCCGCAAACCTCTACCAGCTCGGTGTCAGTCATTGGCGGCAAGGTGAATGTTACCGATCAGATCGCCCCTGAAGTTGATCTGTCGTATTTCATCACCAACAACATCGCCGTTGAAGCCATCGCCGCCAGCACGCGCCACGTCGCCTCGGTGACCGGCTCCAAGCTGAGCGCAGGCAAGGTGAATGTGGGCTCCGTGTGGGTGCTGCCGCCAACCGTGACCGTGCAGTATCACTTCATGACGCAATCCCGCTTCAGCCCGTATCTCGGCGCTGGTATCAGCGTGGACTGGTTCTACAACTCCACCCCGATGAGCGGCCTGAACCGCATTTCGTTCACTAATGCAGTGGGTCCGGCGTTGCAGGCAGGCTTTGACTACGCATTGGACGGCCACTGGTCGCTCAACGCTGACATCAAACAGATCTTCATCAACACCACCGCCAGCGTGAACAGCGGTTTTGTGAAAGCCAAGACGGCACTGAACCCAACGGTGTTCGGCGTGGGTGTTGGCTATCGGTTCTAAGTTTCCCCCATTGCGCGCGGTCCTCCCCTCCCCGCACCCCGCGCGCACGAGCCTGACCGGCAACATCAGAAGTGTCGGTCAGGCTCAGCCTTAAGAACACTGGCCTGATCACTCCCGAAATGGAGTGATCAGGCCAATTTTTTTGTGGGGCAGCACGGGGCGGCTGGGTGGCTAGCTCCGCTTGCAATAACGACGATAATTACGAAATCGCCGCCGCAATTCGTGCCATTGCCTCATCCCGCCCCAGCGCGATCAGCGTCTGATCAATCGGTGGGCTCACGGTTGTGCCGGTCAACGCGGCACGGATCGGCTGGGCGATTTGGCCGAGCTTGCGGTTGGTAATCGAGGCCACCGTCTGCAATGCCGAGCCGATGCCATCCAGCGTGAACTCAGTGTCCGACAGCGTCAGCGCCACCTCACGCAGCAGCATCTTGCCCTCATCATTGAGCAGCGCCACCGCTTTAACGTCATAGGTCAAAGGCAGCGAGAGGGTCAGAAAGCGTGCGCTTTCTGCCAACTCCACCATCGTCCGCGCGCGCTCTTTCAGGCCGGGCATCAGCGAGGCGATGCGGGCGATATGCGCCGCATCGGTCAAAACCAACCGCGCCACCACATCGGCCACCAGCCGCGCATCATCCGCCTGACGGATGTAGATTGCGTTCAGATGGGTCAGCTTGGCGTAATCCATCCGGCTGGCAGCACGGCCCACCGCATCGATGTCGAACAGCTTCACCGCTTCTTCATGCCCGATCACCTCGGCATCGCCATGGCCCCAGCCCAAACGCAGCAGATAATTGCACAGCGCCTCTGGCAGAAAGCCCTGTTCGCGGAATTCGAGCACACTCACCGCACCATGG
>CAIZGT010000248.1 GCA_903932545.1 uncultured Rhodospirillales bacterium | reverse complement strand
CGATCACATCCGCGCGCATGTCCGCAATCGATTCGACCACGTCATCGGCGCGCATGAACTCGCGGCGCTGGGCATAAACCTCTTTGCGCTGGGCGTTCATCACGTCGTCGTAGCGCAGCACGTTTTTGCGCATGTCGAAATTGCGCGCTTCGACTTTTTTCTGCGCCTTTTCGAGCGCCTTGTTGATCCACGGATGCACAATCGCCTCGCCATCTTTCAGGCCCAGGCGGGTGAGCATGCCGCCCATCCGATCCGAGCCGAAGATGCGCATCAGGTCGTCTTCCAACGACAGGAAAAAGCGGCTCGCCCCTGGATCGCCTTGACGGCCCGAACGACCGCGCAACTGATTGTCGATACGGCGGCTCTCGTGGCGCTCGGTGCCGATCACGAACAGGCCGCCAGCGGCTTTGACGATATCGTGGTTGACCGCGATCTCCGACTTGATCTCGGCCGCGCGGGCGGCACGGGCATCATCATCCGTGATATCGGCCAGCTCGATTTTCAGCCGCATATCCAGATTGCCGCCCAGCTTAATATCTGTGCCGCGACCGGCCATGTTGGTGGCAATCGTCACCGCACCGGGTGCCCCGGCTTGGCTCACAATCACTGCTTCCTGCTCGTGGAAGCGCGCGTTGAGCACCGCATGCGGCACTTTCTTGTGCTTGAGCAGTTCGCTGATCAATTCGCTTTTCTCAATCGAAGTGGTGCCGACCAGCACCGGCTGGCCGCGACCGCGCGCCTCGTCGATCAAAGTTGCGACGGCCTCGTATTTTTCCGTGGCGGAACGATAAATCTCATCATCACTGTCCACACGCGAGACGCCGACATTGGTTGGGATTTCAACCACATCAAGCTTGTAAATTTCGGCAAACTCATCCGCTTCCGTCATCGCCGTGCCGGTCATTCCGGACAGTTTGGGATAAAGGCGGAAATAGTTCTGGAAGGTGATGGAGGCCAGCGTTTGGTTCTCAGGCTGAACCGTGACGTGCTCTTTCGACTCAAGCGCCTGATGCAGGACATCCGAATAGCGGCGGCCTTCCATCATGCGGCCGGTGAACTCGTCGATGATCACCACTTTGTCGTCACGCACGATGTAATCCACGTCACGCGCGAACAGCGTGTGGGCGCGCAGGCTTTGAATCACGTGGTGCAGAACGGAAATATTGTAAATGTCATACAGGTTGCCCTCCTCGATGATTTTGGCATCGCGGAGCATCTGCTCGACCGTCTCGGAGCCGGTTTCGGTGAGCGAAACGGAGCGCTGTTTCTCGTCTTTCTCGTAGGTTGTCTCGTCCTGGATCAGCTCTTTCACGATCAGATCAGCGGCGCGATACAGGTCAGAGGAATCTTCTGCCGGGCCGGAGATGATCAGCGGGGTGCGGGCTTCGTCGATCAGGATCGAGTCAACCTCGTCCACAATGGCGTAATTGAAGTCGCGCTGGGTCATATCTTCCAGGCGGTATTTCATGTTGTCGCGCAGATAGTCGAACCCGAATTCGTTGTTGGTCCCGTAGGTGATATCCGCCTGATAGGCGGCACGGCGCTGCTCATCGCTGATGCCGTGGACAATCACACCCGTCGAAAGGCCCAGCCACGCGTAAAGCTGGCCCATCCATTCCGAGTCGCGCTGGGCGAGGTAGTCGTTTACGGTCACGACATGAACACCGCGACCAGTCAGCCCATTCAAATAAACCGGCAGTGTCGCGACGAGGGTTTTGCCCTCGCCGGTCTTCATTTCCGAAATTTTACCTTCGTGCAGCACCATGCCGCCGATGAGCTGAACGTCGAAATG
>CAIZGT010000247.1 GCA_903932545.1 uncultured Rhodospirillales bacterium | reverse complement strand
TCTCGCTGGCCGGCTTCAAGCCGTCCATCCCCGTGGTGTGGTGCGGCCTGTTCCCGATTGACGCCGATGATTTTGAGAAGCTGCGCGAATCACTCGGCAAGCTGCGCCTCAACGACGCCAGCTTCCATTTTGAGGCTGAATCCTCAGCAGCCCTCGGCTTCGGCTATCGTTGCGGCTTCCTCGGCCTGCTGCATTTGGAAATTATCCAAGAACGCCTCTCGCGCGAGTTCGATCTAGACCTGATCGCGACCGCGCCTTCCGTGGTCTATAAGCTCACCAAGACGGACGGCACCGAGGAAGAACTCCACAACCCCGCCGATATGCCAGACCCGTCAGTGATCGCCTCGATCTCTGAGCCGTGGATCAAGGCCAACATCATGGTCCCGGATGATTATCTCGGCGCGATCCTCACGCTGTGCAACGAACGCCGCGGCCAGCAGATTGACCTCACCTATGTCGGCAACCGCGCGATGGCGGTTTATCGCATCCCGCTCAACGAGGTGGTGTTCGATTTCTACGACCGGCTGAAATCGGTCAGCCGTGGCTATGCCAGCTTCGATTACAGCATGGACGGCTACGCGGAGGGCGACCTTGTGCGCATCTCCATCCTGGTGAACTCCGACCCGGTGGACGCGCTGAGCTTCATCGCCCATCGCAGCCAAGCCGATCGCCGTGGCCGTTCAATCTGCGAAAAGCTGAAGGATCTCATTCCCAAGCAACTCTTCAAAATCGCCATCCAAGCCGCCATCGGTGGCCGCGTGATTGCGCGTGAAACCATCGGCGCGCTGTCCAAAGACGTGACGGCGAAGTGCTATGGCGGCGATATCAGCCGTAAGCGCAAGCTGCTGGAAAAGCAGAAAGAGGGCAAAAAGCGCATGCGCCAGTTCGGCAAAGTGGAAATCCCACAATCCGCCTTCCTGGCCGCGCTAAAGATGGATTCGTGATTGCGTGGGTGGGTCGCCAAATCGATCCCACCCTAATCCGCACTTACCACCTTAGGCTTGCAATACACCGGAAACTTCACCGAATTGGCGATGAAGCATTCTTTATGGGCGGCCATGTGCAGCATGACGGCAAGCGTTGCGTCACATTCCGGTAGGATCGTCACCACTGGGTTCAGCGTCACATCGCTGAACTGGCCGCTGCCATCGGTTTCCTCCACCATCCGACCCACCGCTTCATACTCATAGCCCGTAACCACCACGCCCGCCTCAGCGCACAGATGCAGATACCAAAGCTGGTGGCAGGAGGAGAGTGCGGCCACCAGCAATTGCTCTGGATTCCAATGCGCCTTGTCGCCGCGAAACAGCGGGTCGGAGGTGCCGATAATCGGCGGCTGGCCCGGCGCTTGGATCAGATGATCCCGGCCATAGGCGCGGTAATCGCTGGTGCCGTTGCCGCGGTTGCCGGTCCAGCTGATCTGCGCGGTGTAGCGATGGGTGCGCAATTGCGGCAGCGGGGCCAGGCGCTTGGCGAGTTCGCGCTGCATACCCGCCTGCGCCAGCGCATTGCGCACCGTCGTCACCAGCCGCCCGCCGCTGAAAGGTTTGACGAGGTAATCAAACGCGCCATGCCCCACCGCGTATTCAGCCTGCTGGATTGAGCTCGGCGCGGTCACCACCACCACGGCAGGCGGGTTCGGCCCGTCACGCACGATGCGCAGAATGTCCATGCCGTTCATGTCCGGCAGATCAAGGTCGAGCAGAATGCAATCCACCGTCTCGGCACGCAAAATGTTCAGTGCCGACTTGCCATCACCCGCTTCGAGCAGCGTGTGGCCCTGGCCGTCGAGGTGCAGCCGACAGGTCAGCGCCAGCGAGGCGCTGTCCTCAACGATCAGGATACGACCGTTCATGTGGTGGGCGGAACCGCCAGCCTGCGGATCGCCGGCAGATCACGCCGACACGCGGTTTCCATCGCATCCACCAAGCCGCGCAGCATCGAAGGCTCTCCCTCCAGCGCCACCGATTCCAAAGCGCGGGCGGCGCGTGAGATCGCCATGCCGCCCACATTTGCCGCAGCACTGCCCACCGAATGAGCTTCCAAATGCAGTTGCTTGCGGTTGTCGCTCGCCAGTGATTCCACAATCGATTGCACGCGCTTCTCAATCTCGCCCAAGAAGGCGTTGGCCACTTGGCGGAAGCCGGGGTGATCGAGGCTGCCCCAGAGTTCCACAATCGCACTGGTGTCCACACCAACGCTGGTACCGGCAGTTTCCGCCGTCAGCGCGCGGCGAATGGCTTCCTGCAATTCGGTGGCCTCAATCGGCTTGTAGATCCACGCCGCCGCATCCGCTGTCTCGCGTGAATCCCCCGCTGAGATCAGCGCCACCCAGGCCACACCGCGTCTGCGCAGCGCACCCAGGCGCTCGGGGTTGCTCGATGGGTCGGCGAGCACCAGATCCCAATCCGGCTCGGGATAAACCTCACCTTCACCCTTATCACGCTCGGCTTCAAAGCCCCAGCGACGCAGCAGGCTGCACACCATCAGCGCCACCGTCACGTTACGGTCGATCACCAGCACGCGACGATGTGCCATATCTATCGGAAAAGCCGCCTGCTGCATTGGTGTTCAGCGCCTGTTTGGGTTGATGCCAGAGTGTAGCGCATCAGCGTCATGCTTGGCGATATGCGCCAAGCGCGATCCGGGCGCGCTCCAGGTCGGCGGGTGTGTCCACCCCGAACGGCGCGTGGTCCACCTGCGCGCACGCAATCCGCATGCCCGCCTCCAAAGCCCGCAATTGCTCCAGGCTCTCGCGTTGCTCCAGCAAGCCGGGCGGCAACGCGACGAAGCGGGCGAGGGCGGCGCGGCGATAGGCATACACGCCAATATGATGCCACAACGGCCCATCGCCCCAAGGGATTGTCGCGCGGGAGAAATACAACGCTGGGGCCACACGCTGCCCCGGCTGAAACCCGCACGCCACCTTCACCACCGAAGATGTCTGGCGCTCCTCATCACTGGTGATCGGCGCCACCAGCGTGCCGATATCGGTGGCCGGATCCGCCAGCGCATGCAGCACCGCGCGCAGCAATTCCGGCGAGATGCTGGGCAGATCGCCCTGCAAATTCACCACCACATCATGCGCGCCATCCGGGTCAAGCGTATCGAGCGCCTGCTGCACCCGGTCGGAGCCCGACGGCAGCGCCGGGTCAGTCATCACAGCAACCCCGCCGGCCGCGCGCACCGCTTCGGCCACTTCGGCCTCGCTGCACGCCACCGCCACCGGCCCAATCTCGGCCTCTCGGGCGCGATTGAGCACATGCACAATCATTGGTCGTCCACAAATATCGGCAAGTGGCTTGCCGGGCAGCCGTGTGGAGGCCATACGCGACGGGATGACGATGATCGGGTTCATGCGCCACAGTATCGTGGCCAGGACGCGACACGTAAACCGGGAGCCCAGCGTTTGATCGAGGATTTCATCGCCGCCGCCGAGGAGGCAGCCAATCTCGCAGCGCAGACCGTGCGGCCGTATTTCCGCGCGCGCCTGGACGTGGATCAGAAATCTGACGCAAGCCCGGTCACCATCGCCGACCGCTCTGCGGAACTTGCGATGCGCGAATGGCTCATCACGCGCTTCCCCGATCACGCCGTCTCAGGCGAAGAGTTCGGCACGCTTCATCCCGCGGGCAATCCCACCCCGCGGTATCGCTGGGTGCTTGATCCAATTGACGGCACCCGCGCCTTCGTCACCGGACGCCCGCAATTCGGCACGCTGATCGCATTGTTGGACGGTGAGACGCCGATCCTGGGCGTCATTGATCAACCAATTCTCAACGAACGTTGGATCGGGGTGGCGGGCCAGCCCACCCGCTTTGTGGGCGCTTATGGCGCAGCGGGCACCCGCGCCTGTCCCGGCCTGGGGCAGGCCGAATTGTCCGTCACATCACCCGAGATTTTTGGAGCCGATCTGCCAAGATGGCGCAATCTCAGCGGTCAGGTGAAACGTACGTCATATGGCGGCGATTGCTATGCCTATGGCTTGCTCGCGTTGGGCCAGATCGACATCATCGCTGAAGCGACGATGCAATACTGGGATTGGGCGGCGCTGGTGCCGATCATCCAAGGCGCGGGTGGTTCAATCACTGACTGGAACGGCGCGCCATTGCACCCAAATGGAGACGGGCGCGTGCTCGCCTTGGGCGATGCGTCACTGCTGGCGGCGGCGATGGCAGCCTTGGCGGAATGATGGGAACCTATTCAATGCGTCTGGCTGCTTTTGCTTTCCTGCTGCTCATTCCCTTCACGGCACAAGCCGCCCCGGTTCACGGCATCGCGTTGGTCGGCGAGCCTGCGCTGCCCAAAGATTTCCCGTATTTCCCCTACGTGAACCCCGATGCGCCGAAAGGCGGCGAAGTCGTTACCGCCGCGATCGGCAGTTTCGACAGCTTCAACCCGTTCATCCTGCGCGGCGCTCCGGCCGCTGCGGCGGCGCGGGTGTATGACACGCTGATGACGCACTCCGATGACGAGCCGGAAACCGCCTACGCGCATCTGGCAGAAGATGTGGACGTGGCACCGGATCACCTATCTGTCGCCTTTGACCTCCGCCCAGAAGCACATTTCAACGATGGCCATCCCGTCACCGCCGAAGATGTGGTCTGGACCTTCGAGACCCTGCTCAAAGATGGCCGCCCGAATTACCGCCAATATTACGCCGACGTGGCGAGTGTTGCAGCACAGGGCGCGCATCGCGTGGTGTTCCGCTTCAAAAGCGCTGAGAACCGCGAATTGCCGCAAATTCTGGGCGACATGCCGGTGCTACCCAAGCATTGGTGGGTGAGCCGGGATTTCACCAAGCCCCTCACCGAAGCCCCGCTCGGCTCTGGCCCGTATCGCATCACCAAGTTTGAGATGGGCCGCTCGGTCACGCTCGAACGGGTGCGCGATTACTGGGCGCAGAATCTTCCCACTGCGCGCGGTCTGAACAATTTCGACGTCATTCGCAGCGAATATTACCGCGATGCGACCGTCGCACTCGAAGCCTTCAAGGCCGGACAGGTGGATTGGCGCATTGAGAACATCGCCAAAAATTGGGCTACCGCCTACGATTTCCCCGCTGTCGAGAAGGGCCTGGTGCGCAAGCTTATGTTCACCCGCAATCTGCCCACCGGCATGCAGGGCTTCGTGATGAACACACGCCGCGCCATCTTCGCCAACAAGCTGGTCCGCGCGGCGTTGGTGCAGGCGTTTGATTTCGAGTGGATGAACAAAAACCTGTTCTATGGCCGCTACGCCCGCACCAACAGCTATTTCTCCAACTCCGATTTCGCCTCGTCCGGCCTGCCGCAAGGTGAGGAGAGGGCAGTGCTGGAGGCATACCGCGACAAGCTCCCGCCGGACATCTTCACCACGCCCTTCACACTCCCGGTCACCGATGGCTCGGGCAACAATCGCCTCCAACTTCGTGCTGCATTGGCGCTGTTGGAAAATGCAGGGTGGCGCGTGGTGGATCGCAAACTGGTGGATAGCTCGGGCAAGCAATTCACCTTCGAAATCCTGCTCGACGCCCCCACATTCGAGCGCGTCGCACTGCCCTATGCACAGCTGCTCGAAAAACTCGGCATGAAGGTGAATGTGCGCACGGTGGACCCCGCGCAGTATCAGCGCCTGTCTGACAGCTATGATTTTGACATGACAGTGTCCGTCTTCGGCCAGTCTGACTCGCCGGGCAACGAGCAGCGCGATTACTGGTCGTGCCAATCAAAAAACACCGAAGGCGGCGCGAATTTGGCGGGCGTGTGTGAACCGGCGGTGGACGCGCTGATCAACAAGATCGTCACCGCGCAAACCCGTCCGGAACTGATCACCCTGGTGCGCGCACTCGACCGCGTGTTGCTGGCGGGCAATTACGTGGTGCCGCACTGGCACTCCGAAGATCTCACCATCGCCGCTTGGGACCGCTTCGGCATCCCATCGCAAAAGACCCGCGCCGGGACGGATATCAATACGTGGTGGGTCGATCCGGCCAAGGCCGCGGTGGTTGATGCGGCACGGCGTGGGGCGCAATGACGACCTATCTCCTCCGCCGCCTCCTCCTCATTATACCCACCCTGTTC
>CAIZGT010000246.1 GCA_903932545.1 uncultured Rhodospirillales bacterium | reverse complement strand
TGGAGAATGCGATGATCGCCATCGGCATCACCGCCGCCCCAGTGTTCATGCGCGTCACCCGCGGCGCTGCGATGGATGCGGCGACGAATGATTATATCGAGGCCGCCCGCGCGCTGGGCAATCCGCCATGGCGGGTGGCGATCAAGCATGTGCTGCCCAACATCGTCCCGCCGATCTTGGTGCAAGCGACTTTGGCGATTGCGGGGGCCATCATCGCTGAAGCCGCCCTCTCCTTTCTCGGCCTCGGCCAACAGCCGCCCGCACCGAGTTGGGGCTCGATGCTCAACGCAGCCCAACGCTTTCTTGGCCAGGCACCGTGGCTGGCGATTTTCCCCGGTGCGGCGATTTTCTTGTGCGTGATGGCGTTCAACCTGATCGGTGATGGGCTGCGCGATGCGCTGGATGTGCGCGGGCGCTAATCACACCAGTGAGCGCAGCCATCCCAGGCTCGTCGGCACTTCAACCGCTTTGGTAAGCCCGCTTTCTTGGGCGGCAATGCGCCCAAGCAGCATCAGCGCGGCGTCGTAGTAGTGCTCCGCAGTGTCCACCTCATACGACCACAGGCTTTGATCCTTCAGCGTTACCGCTTGGCGGGTGAGATCGGCAATCGCCGATAGGCCGGAATTTGCCGAGGTGGTAACGCGGCGGTTGGAGGTGACATCGAGCCAGGCGCCGAGATGGGGCGATTTGTGATTGGCCCAAAACCGCACAAGATTTTTCAAAACCGGCGACTGGAAATCACCGCTCCACACCAAATTCAGCGGAATGCGGATCGCATCCCAGGAAAACCGGACAGGCCACTCGCTGGCCGGGCTCAGCCGATCTTCAACCAACGATTGCTCAACCCAATCCACTGGCACGCGCATGCTGCCGAATTGGCCCCGCTCAATCAATTCTCGCCCCTGCTGTTCCAATATGTGCCAGCGAGCATCCGGCACCAGCGAGGCCATCGCGCGCAACGCCGCGAAATTGTAGTATGACAGGTTGAGCACCAATCGATCGCGTCGCAGGAACCCGCCGGAGGCGGGTTTGAGATAAATTCGATCATCGCGTTGCAACGTATCAAGCCTGAGGATGTCGCGCGCGATGGCGATGGCCTGGGCAATGTAGTCCGGCCTTTCCCACTGCGCACCCGCCCGCAGCAAGGCCCATGCGATCATCAGATTGCCATCTGTTGCATCGTTGAGATCATCCACCGGCACGCGCTGACCCGGACGGTAGCGCCAAGCGAACAAGTGATCATCCGGGCGCGCCAAGGCGGTTCGGGTCCAATCCCAAATCGCGGCAAAGCTGATTTGGTCATTGGCCCAGGCGGCGAACAGCATCCCATAGCTCTGGCCTTCCGAATGCGAAACGCCGCCATTGCCGGTATCAATCACTCGACCGTCAACGTGAACAAAGCGGCGGAGGAAGCTCTGCCACTGCGCAAGCTCACCCGTCGTCAGGTCAGCTCTGCTGATCGGTGGCGCGATGCGGGCGCGATTGAGCATCAGATCGTTTATTGTCTTTCGCGCAGGATTGCGGATCACCAACGTGACCGCCATCGCGACCAACAGCAGCACCGCCCGTCGCTCCGCCTGCACAAGTGCGCGGTGATGGTCGAATTGCGCCGCGACATCAGACGAAGGAGCCATAGCAATCGCCATCAAAAATGACCGAAAGCCACGATATACTCATCACCCGACACCGGGAAGCGCAACCGAAGACTCATGTTGTGGTAATAAGTTAACTACATTCGCAATTCAGAGTTGGGAAAAATTGGCGCCGGCACCAATGTCTCGACAACTTCCACCATCATATTTCCCACCCGCGCCCAATCATGTTCCTCCTGCCACGCCATTGCCTGTTGCTGCAGGCGTGCGCGGCGGGAGCGGGCGCGTAGCCAATCTTCGATTTGCCGTTCGAGCCCGCCTGGCACAGTGTGGTTGACCCGCCCCACCGCGTCACGCAGATCGTCGAAAATCGGCTGTGGGCTGACCAATGTCGGCGCGCCACTGGCCAGCGCCATCCGCGCCGAGGCCGATGAGGCTTCGGGTGTCTTGCCATATGGCAGCACCAACAAGTCGCATTCGGCGAGCAATTGCGCCGACTGATGCGGGGCGAGAAATGCGGTGTGCCACTCGATATGTGCGGCGAAACCGAGCTTGCGGGCAAGCGCCACGCAGTCTCGCAATTCAATCTCGGATTTGCGCGACGGATATTGCGCCATCACCAAGCGCAGGCGGATTTCCGGCCAGGTCGCCCGCAGCGCAGCGGTGGCGCGGATCAGCGCCTGCGCGCCCTTGTGCGGCATTAAAAACCCCGTGCAGCCAATCAGCGGGGCGGCTTGCGGCGGCAGATCGCGCGCCGGTGCTGCGATTGCAATTTTCGCGCAGCCATGCGGCAGGCGTTGCAAATTGTCCAAGCCGAACGCCTGCAGCAGCGCCATGTCGCGCGGCGTGTGCACCATCACGCGGTCCACGCTGCGCAGGGCGGCATAAAGCTTCTGTCGCAGCCAATGCGGCAGAATCAGAATGTCTTGCGTGTTGTGCAGCACAACTACAACGCACCGCGCCGACACGGCTGGATGCAGCAAAAGATCGGCCAATTCTGGCCACGGGATCAGGGCCGCATGATGCTGGATCACCACACAATCTGCGCGCTCAGCCGCAATGCCCAGGGCCAGTCGGGCGATGGTGTTGGCACCCCCCAGCGCAAAGCCGGGTCGGGCGGAGATACCGAGCGGACTGCTGATTTGCGGCAATGTCGGGCGTGCGTCGTGCAGCACAGTGATGTTCCAGCCCAAGTTTGTCGCCTGGAACGCTTCAAGCAACTGGCGGGAATATTCGGCAATGCCGCATCTGGTCTGCCACGACGAGATCCACACCAGCCGCCGACCTGACAAGCTGCGAGAAAATCGCGGCGCCGTCTCCGCCGCCCGCCACGCCACCAACTCCTGCAACGCAATCGCCAAATCCACCTGCCCAGCACGCAGGGCGGCAATATCCTGGTTAATCTGTCGGCCCATCAAGCTGCGGATCATCCAGCGCAGCGGGCGCACCACCGGCCGTGCGAGGCTGCGCCACATCGCGCTGAGCTGCACGCTGGGCGATGCCGGGCGCGTCATCGCCACCAAACCATGCCAGCCCGGCAAGGTCTGCGATGGTGTCACCGTGTTGAGCGTTTGGCCTGGGAGCGCCGAAATGTTGTGGATGACACTCATAAAGCCAACTCCAATTGATGAACGTCTGACGACGATGCCGCGCGGCGCGTGACAGCGGCGTGAACCCGGGCGTGCCAATCACGGATGATCGACGTCAGACTGAAATTTGACGCTCGCTTTCAGCAATAGCACCATGCGGCAAAGCCAATCGGGGGGAACACATGCTTAACGCCGCCATACTCGGGCTCGGCTGGTGGGGCCGAACCATCGTCACCACAATGCAAACATCGGATGCCTTGCGCGTGGTGGCGGGCATTGATCCAGCTCCACACGCAGCGCTCGCCTGCGCTGAATTGGGCATTCGGCATCTGCCCGATTTTGCCTCAGCATTGGCCGATCCGAGCATCGACACCATCATCCTATGCACGCCACACACCCAACATGCCGCGCAAATTCAGCTTGCGGCAGCGTCTGGCAAGCACGTGTTCTGCGAAAAGCCGCTCTGCCTCAACCTTGCCGACGCACAGGCGAGTGTCGCCGCTTGTAACGCGCATGGGGTGATGCTGGGCGTGGGCCATGAGCGGCGGTTTGAACCCGCAATTGCAGATCTGCGCGCGATCATCGCCGAAGGGGGGCTGGGCACGCTGCTGCAAATGGAGGCAAATTTCAGCCAGGACAAATTCCTGTCACTGCCGCGCGACAACTGGCGGCTCAACCCGGTGGAAGCGCCAGCCGGGCCAATGACCGCCACCGGGATTCATTTGCTCGACCTCGCCGTGAGCTTCCTCGGCAACGCGGATCGGGCTTTGGTGCATGTCGCACAACTCGGCTCGGACCTCACCAACGGCGACACACTCGCCGCGATGATCCGCTTCAAGAGCGGGGCGAACGCGCTGCTCACCGCCATCCTTGCCACGCCGTTCGACGGTCGGTTGGCGTTCTACGGCAGCCAAGGCTGGGCGGAAATTCGCGACAAAACGCATCCCGAAGCACCGGAAGGCTGGACGATGACAATCGTCGAACGCGGTAAAGACCGCGTGGTACGAGACTATCCGCCGACGTCGAGCGTGCGCGCCAATCTTGAATCCTTCGCCAGCCAGGCGCTCGGGCGCGGCACCTATCTGATGCCGCAAGATCAGATGCTGGCAAATATCGCTGCATTGGAGGCCGTGTTTAAGTCAGCCGCGAGCGGAGAAATTGTCCAAGTGGCAGCCACGTAGCCCGCATCATTGATGCGGGAATTGCAGGTTCCCGCATCAATGATGCCAGCTACTCGCTCAACCGCGTGGCAAGCCTGCGTGCCGCTTCTTCCGAACCGGCGGCAGCGGCGCGGCGCATCCAAATATAGCCCTCAGTATCGCTCTGCTTCACGCCGTTGCCTTCAAGATACAGATTGGCCATCTGCCGCATCGCCTCGGCATTGCCCGCGTCAATCCCGCGCTGGAAATACGAACGCGCGCGGCCCGCATCCTCGGCTACGCCACGCCCCTGCGCATACAGCACGCCGATGGCCGTGGTGGCGTCGCTGTTCCCCGCCTCAGACGCGCGCTGATACGCTGCCATCGCCGCCGCATTGTCCACCGGAGAGCCGCGACCGAACTGATAATCACGGCCCAAATGGTACGATGCCTCCATCTGCCCCTGTTCAGCCGCCTTGCGCATCCACTCGAACGCCGCGCGCTGATTTTGCACAACGCCGGTGCCGCCGGTTTCATAGATCAGCCCCAGTTGATACTGCGCATCTTCCAACCCAGCCTGAGCAGCAGGCTCAAGCCATTGCGTGGCTTCAGAAAAATCCCGCACCACACCACGCCCGGTGGCATAAAGCTCTCCCAGTCCCAGTTCCGCCCGATGG
>CAIZGT010000245.1 GCA_903932545.1 uncultured Rhodospirillales bacterium | reverse complement strand
CTGTGCCGGTCCTCATCAGGCGTTACCGGCGGCCGCGACCGCCCAGTTCTGCTTCAATGGCGGAGGCCATGTCGTCAGACGACAGGTCTTCACCATCCATCGGCAGCGACGAGGCTTCGTCCGCATCCGAGATGTCTTGTAGGCCAAAGATATTTTGCTCGGTTGGGATAAGATCGAGAACCTCCTCATCGGCAGGCTCCGGCTCCGGAGCGCGCGAGAGGGATTTCAGTAGATCGCCGTTGAGCTTTTCCAGTGTGATCGTCTCATCGGCGATTTCACGCAGGGCGACGACCGGGTTTTTGTCGTTGTCGCGATCCACGGTGATCTCTTCGCCACGCGCGATGTTCCGCGCACGCTGGGCGGCGAGCAGAACCAGCTCAAAGCGGTTGGGAATGCGTTGGACGCAGTCTTCAACGGTTACGCGCGCCATAAGATCAGCTCCGAATTCAAGATCGTTTGCGCGTCTTGCGACACGGCCAGATGCGCGCTTTTCAGCACGCGAAACATCCATATGACGCCACGCGCGTTCCAGTGCAAGTGCAACACGACGCATGGCGGATATAGCCGGGTTCACTCACAGACACATTTGGTCGGCACCATGACATCCCCCGTGGGAGATTTTGGTGATCCGACCATCCACCGCCGAGAGTTCGACTATTCCGCCCTCACTGTCCACCCTTAGCGCGTCAATTGGTGAGATACCAAGACGCGCAAATAGTGCTGCCAGTTAAGATGTTGGCATCATCGAACCGACGAGAAGAACCGCTGAGAGAGTCAAAAATCGCATCGGGTTCATTGCCGAGCGGGCGGAGGAACAAAGCTCCGCCCGATTCAGCTTTAGAGATGCAAATTGCAAAGACGCAACTTGCACAATGGCCTGTAGCGGCGACCGTTGAATCTTGCACCCGGCCACATCATCCACAGCCCCCAAGTCCGAGAGCTTTTTTCCGGCGGCCACGCCCCCAATTGGGCGTGATTGCTGATCGACCACGTGCCATACAGCACGGGAACCTAGGAGATATCTATGCTCGACATTGCCGCGACCAAACAGATTCACGACCAACTGGCTTGGCGCTATGCCACCAAGGCATTTGACGCCGAGAAGAAACTGCCGGACGCCACTTGGGCAGCGCTCGAAGCGTCGCTGCGGATGGCACCATCATCCTTTGGCCTGCAGCCGTGGAAATTCGTGGTGGTTGATAGCCCCGAACTGCGGGAGCGCTTGGCCGAGACCACAGCGCCCAACCGCGCCAAAATCGTGCCGTGCGCAAAGTTGGTGGTGCTTGCCCGCCTGAAGCACATGTCGGCCGAGTATATCGACGCCCATTTCGCACTCACCGCCGCCACGCGTGGGATCGACCAATCGGTGATGGCTGCGTATCAGGGCGGTGTTGTGGCAAAAGCTGCCGGTATGTCGGCAGAGGCCCAGGCAACTTGGCATTCGCGCCAAGTCTATATCGCCCTTGGCTTCGTGATGGCCAGTGCCGCAGCGTTGGGCGTGGATAGCTGCCCGATGGAAGGCTTCGATCCGGCCAAATTCGACGATATTTTGGGCCTCACCGACACCAATTACGCCTCGGTGGTGATGGTGGCCCTGGGCTATCGCGCCGAATCGGATGCGACGCAGCACGCTGCCAAAGTGCGCAAGCCTGCCAGCGACGTGTTCATTACGCTCTAAAGCCTGCGGATTCCCTGCTCCGGCAACTCAGCCAAAACGACTGCGGCTGATTTGCCGAGCAGGGGATGCACCCAATCCGGGCGCAGATCACATAACGGCTGCATCACGAAGCGCCTGAGATGGGCGCGGGGATGCGGCAGGATAGGGTCTGGTGCGTGGCGGATGGTCTGCCCCATCGCAATGATATCCAAATCAAGCGTGCGCGGTGCGTTGGCAACACTGCGCGCCCGCCCGCCGAGATTTTCGATTCGCTGCAACGCCGCAAGTAACGCTGACGGTTCGAGTGAACCGACAAGCCACGCCACGCCGTTGATATAGCTCGGTCCGCCGGGGGGGATTGGGGCGGTTTCATACCAGGGCGACACCGCCATCAACTGCAATCCGTTGAGGCTGCGCAACGCTTCAACGGCGGCTTTGCAGGTGAAAATGGCGGTTTGCCCTTGTGGTCCGGGCAGATTGGCGCCGATGGCGATGTAAATATCGCAAAGCTGCAAATCGGCAGACTGACACATCACTGCAACTTTCCCGCTTCCCGTTTGGCAAGAACTGCGTTTAACATGGTTTCGGGCGACGGTCGCGCGTGGCTCCCAAAAACCAGCCGCAAAGCGGCTCATTGTATTAGCTCGACCGGATCGTTTCAGACATTGCTTATAGGACAACGCAATATGCATTTTCTGCCCACAGAGCGCGCGGCGCTCTTCATCGATGGCGCAAATCTCTACTCAGCATCACGAAATCTCGGCTTTGATGTCGATTATCGCGGCTTGCTGGAAACGTTCCTCAAGCGCTGCCATCTCATCCGCGCCTATTACTATTCAGCCGTGCTGGAAACTGAAGAATATTCCCCGCTCAAGCCGCTGACGGACTGGCTGGCCTATAACGGCTATACGCTTGTCACCAAGCCCGCCAAAGAATTCACGGACGCGCAGGGCCGTCGTCGGATTAAAGGCAATATGGACATTGAGTTGGCGATCGACATGCTCGAACTCGCCGACAAGATCGACCACGCCATTTTGTTCAGCGGCGATTCGGATTTCCGCCGATTGGTCGAAGCGATGCAGCGCCGTGGTGTGCGCGTGTCGGTGATCTCCTCGATCCGCACCTCGCCGCCGATGGTGGCCGATGAGCTGCGTCGTCAGGCTGATCAATTCATCGATTTGGTGGATATCGCACCAGAATTCACCCGCCGCCAGACCGAGCCGCGCTTGGTGCGACCGGCCAACACCCAGCCGATCCGCCAGACCCCGGCGGAGCCGTATGCTGACGCGGGCGAGTTGGCGTAAGTTCTCAAAACGCGTCATGCCAAGCGCAGCGTGGCAGTCCATCGCGGTCCCAGACGGGATCGCGGCGGAATGTTACGCTGCGATCGCAATGACGGATTGGTATGATGATGATCGAGACACCGGCAAAAGACTGCGCACTGTGCCCCCGGTTGGTGGCCTATCGCATCGCCAATCAGGCACAGTATCCGACGTTCTTTAACGGCCCGGTGCCAAGCTTTGGCCCGATCTCCGCGCGTTTTTTGGTGGTTGGCATGGCCCCTGGCGTGAAGGGGGCGAACCGGACGGGACGGCCGTTCACTGGCGATCATGCGGGGATTTTGCTGTTCGAGACGCTGATCAAATACGGCTTCGCCACCGGCACCTATCGCGCTGAGCCGGATGATGGGGTGGAATTGCTTGACACTCGCATTATCAACGCCGCGCGTTGCGTGCCACCGCAGAACAAGTTGGAGACAGCGGAGATTAACGCGTGCAACCGCTTTCTCGCCGCCGAGTTGGCGGGCTTGCAGCGGGTGCGGGTGATCCTGTCATTGGGCGTGGACAGCCACAAGGGCGTGCTAAAAGCGCTCGATCTGCGTGCAAGCCGCTTTCCATTTGGCCACGGTCGCTTCCACCAATTGTCGGATGGCCGCGTGTTGGCGAATTCATACCATGTCTCACGCTACAACACGAACACCCGCAGGTTCACCACCGAGATGTTTGAGGACGTGATTGGCAAGATAAAAGCCGCCCTTGGGTAAGTCTGGACGCGCTTGGGGATTTGCGTTCAACTGCGCGTATCAGAATAATAAGTCCTGAAGGACAGCCCATGACGGACATCAAGCCCGCTTTCGGTATATCCCGCCGCCTCGCCTTCGCCGGGGCCACAACATTTGTGGCGGTGGGCACGCCCAGCTTCGCCGCCGAGCCGCAATTCTGGACCGCGCGCTATACCGCCAAGAAGGGTGACGTGTCGCTGGCGATGTATCGCAAGCGCCTCGCAGCCCCCAAGCCGGGTGAGGCGAAACTGCCGGTGCTGTTCCTGGTGCACGGCTCGTCCGTTTCTGCCCTGCCGACTTACGATCTCACTGTGCCGGGTGCGGGTGAGTATTCGCTGATGAACGTGTTTGCCCGCTTTGGCTTTGACGTTTGGGCGATGGACCACGAGGGTTATGGCAATTCCACCATCACCTCCGGCAATTCCGACATCGCCTCAGGTGTGGCTGATTTGCAGGCAGCGTTTCCGATTGTGGAGCGCGAAACCGGGCAGAAGATGATGCACATGTTTGGCGAAAGCAGCGGGGCCATTCGTGTTGCCGCCTTCTCGGTGGCGGAGCCGACGCGTGTGGATCGCATGGTGCTCACTGCCTACACCTACACCGGCAAAGGCTCGCCCACGCTTGCCAAGCGCGCCGAAGGGGTGGAGTTTTTCCGCACCCACAACAGGCGCCCGCGTGGGCGGGACATGATTGAATCGATCTTCACCCGCGACCGCGCGGGCACTGCCGATCAGCGCGTGGCGGTGGCGATGGCCGATGCCGAGATGGTGCATGGTGACACCATCCCGACCGGGACTTATCTGGATATGACAGCCAATCTGCCGATTGTTGATCCCACCAAAATCACCCGCCCGTTTCAGATTTTACGTGGGCAATATGACGGAATCGCCACGGACGAGGACTTGATTGATTTCTTCGCCAAGGTGCCGGTGCAGGACAAGCAATACATCGTTATTCCCGGTGCTTCGCACAGCGTGACGCTCGGTTATGGGCGGAAGGCGATGTGGCAGGCGGTGCAGAGTTTCTTGACGATGCCGGGGCCGGATAAAAGTTGAAATTTCAGGGTGGGATCGCAACGCAATCCCACCTGTTGGCATAGTTGGTGGGATTGCTTCGCGATCCCACCCTACGAGCCTACGAGCCGACTGCCATGGCTTTGCTCAGTGCCTTCGTCAGCGTGCGGCCCTGCGGCTCATCCAGTGAGCCGAACGTGTCGATGATGCGGCCATCGCGGCCGATCAGCACTTTGTTGAAGTTCCAGCTCGGCTCCCAGCCATTCTGGTCAGCTTTCACCCATTTGTAGAACGGGTCGGCGTCCGGGCCTTTGACATGCACCAGCCCGCTCATCGGGAACTGCACGCCGAAAGTGGCCTCACAGAAATCCTTGATCGTGGCGTTCTTGCCGCTTTCTTGGTTGAAGTCTTGGCTCGGGAAGCCCACGACTTCCACGCCCTTGTCCTTCATCGCGGCGTAGAGCTTCTCCAGGCCTTCATATTGGTAGGTGAAGCCGCAGAAGCTTGCCGTGTTCACCGCGAGGATGATTTTGCCCTTATAGTCAGCGAAATCGAGCACGCCCTCATCAATGGACTGGAATTTGAAATCCCAGGCTCGGGTGGCACTTGCGGCATTGTTGGCGGCGCGGGTTGCGCGAGAGGCCAGCAGGACGGCACCTGCGGCCAACAGCGCAGTACGGCGGGTGATGTTACGCACTGTATCGCTCCTCAAGCCATGGATCGGCGTTGTTGTTGTAGCCATTGCGCTCCCAGAAGCCAGGACGGTCAGACGTGGTGAACTCAATCCGGTTCACCCATTTTGCTGACTTCCAGAGATAGAGTTTCGGAATCAATACGCGCACCGGCCCGCCATGGATGCGCTCGATGGGTTGGCCCTCCCATTGATGCACCAAAAACACGTCGGGCTCGGCGAATTGGTCGAGGCGGATATTGGTGGTGTAGCCGTCATGCGCGTGGAAAATCACATGCTTGGCGGTGTGTACTGGGCGCACCAATTCCAAAATTGTGCGTGACGACACGCCGCGCCACTTGTTGTCATAGCGCGACCACGCGGTGACGCAGTGCATGTCGGACACGGAATCTTCCTGCTCTAGCGCCATCACCTCGTCGAGCTTGAGATGGACCGGGTTTTCAACCGCGCCGTTGATATCAAGAAAGAATTTCTGCGCTGTGATTTCCGGCTGCACGCCAAGATCGAGCACTGGCCAATCCTTTACCAAACGCTGCCCAGGCGGCAGACGTTCGCTGTGTTCGGCGGTGTTGCCCGTGAGCAGGCGGCCAGCTTTCGCCCATGCCTGCTTGGCTTCGATCAGCTTGTCCTTGAACCCGCTCATATCCTGCTCCTCAGCACAGCAGAGATGGGCATCACCGTCCCTGCTGCAAGACGACTGTTGATGATGGCAAACGTGACAAAAAGTTTTGCACAATCGGCCCCCACACATCACTGCCGCCCGGCGCGTTATACAGGGCATGGCCTTCATCGAAGAACACATTGACCAGGGCAAATTCGGCCGGAGCCCCTTCTTGTGTGTAGGCCCGGTGCAGTTCTGCGCTGATGTCACGTGGGAAATAGGTATCGTTGCGCGCCAAAATCCACAGCACTGGCGTTGTGGCCTTGCGACCCAATTCGCGTGCTGCATCGACCAACAGGTCGGGCCTGCACACCGAATTCGGTGGTAAGAACACTTTCGCGCCCCGCCCTGCCGCAAAAACGATCACTGCGCGCAGCCGAGGGTCGTTCAACGCCGCCACACCAAGCCCAGCCCAGCCGCCGGTTGATTGCCCCACCACCAGCGCGCCTTCGGGTTTTGCCCATGGCATGGACAACGCCGCGCGCAGAGCCGCCTCGATGTCCTCCGCCCCCAGCCGCGCTGAGCGCAGGTAATCCGGTGCAACACAGGGGCCGTTATCCTCCACCGCAGGCCCGGTGCTGGCACCAAAGCCACGACGCAGCAGGCTGACCGCCGCATATTTCTGCCCGGTGAACCAACGCACCGACGGGCTGTCGCACGATGCGGCCTGCAACGTGCCACGCAGTTCCGGCGATGCAGCCGAACCTTGGGTCAGGATTGCCACCGGATGCGGCCCCGTCTCCTGCGGCAGGCACAGCCGCGCGGAGAGCACCGGGCTTGCCGCGTCCGCCGGGTCAAACGGGATCGACAAGATTTGGCCTGTCGGGCCGCTCGGCTGTGGCAGCTTGGGTGGTGCAGACGCGCAACCGGCGAGCAACAGAACCGCCATAACGGCGGCGTGCAGCCTCATCCCCGGTCGCGCATCAGGCGTGATTTGTCGCGCGCCCAATCCCGATCCGCGATTGCATGGCGCTTATCAGCCTTGTTGCGCCCCTGCCCCACGCCGAGTTCTACCTTGGCCATGCCGCGATCATCGAAGGTGATCGACAGCGGCACCAGCGTGTGGCCGTCACGCGCGACGGCGGAGAACAGCCGCACGCGCTCCTTTTTCTTCACCAGCAGCTTGCGGATGCCGCGCGGCTCAAATTTCGAGAGGATGCCACCTTGGTATTCGGGGATGTAGCAGTTGAACAGATACAACTCGCCATCCCGCTCGCCCGCCCATGCCTCGTTGATGGTGGCGCGGCCTTGGCGGAGCGACTTCACCTCCGGCCCCTTGAGCACGATACCGGCTTCGATGGTTTCCTTGATCGTGTAATCAAACCGCGCCTTGCGGTTTTGTGCCGCGATACCGTGGCTGATGAGTTTGGGTTTCTTCTCTTCCTTGGCCATCAAATGCTCAATTCAACAAACCCGTCGCCACCATGGCCGCACGGACCTGGGCGCGGGTGGTCTCGGCGATTGGGGCCATCGGCAGGCGGCAATGATCGGCGGTGAAGCCGAGCAGTGAGGCGGCGAATTTCACCGGGCCGGGCGAGGTTTCACAGAACATCGAATCGTGCAGCGCGACGAGGCGGCTTTGGATCAGCATCGCCTCGTGGATATGCCCGGTGTTCCAGGCCGCATGCATCTGGCTGCACAAACGCGGGGCGATGTTGGCGGTGACGGAGATGCAGCCATGGCCACCCGCGGCGAGGAAGGCGAGTGCGGTGTGATCTTCCCCCGAGAGTTGGATGAAATCCGCACCACAAGCAGCGGTGGTGTGCAGCGGGCGCGTGAGGTTCGCCGTCGCATCCTTCACGCCGATGATGTTCTTGTGGGTGGCCAGCCGCGCCATGGTGGCGACGCTCATATCCACCACCGAACGACCGGGGATGTTGTAGATGAAGATCGGCAGGTCCACCGCGTTGGCGATGGCGGAGTAGTGCTGAAACAGGCCTTCTTGCGTGGGCTTATTGTAATAGGGCGTGACGACCAAGGCCGAATCGGCGCCCGCGAGCTTGGCGTGGCGGGTGAGATCAATCGCCTCGGCGGTGGAGTTCGACCCAGCGCCGGCCATCACTGGAACGCGCCCAGCGGAGACCTTCACCGCGATCTCGACGACGCGCTTGTGCTCATCATGACTCAGCGTCGGCGACTCGCCGGTGGTGCCAACCGGGATGATGCCTTTGGTGCCCTCAGTGATCTGCCACTCGACAAAGCGGGCAAATGCATCCTCATCCAGTTCCCCGGTCTCGGTCATGGGGGTGATGAGGGCAACCAGCGAGCCCTTATACATCGTGGCGATCCTTCCGGCGAAACTTGTTCATTGAAAGCGAAAGCTAAGCGTGTGGGGGATGCGCTGCAAGGCCAACCCAGGCTAGAAGACCTGCATGCGCCTGATACGAGCGATGCTCCCCGCCCTGCTGTTGTCGATCACCCCGGTTTTGGCGGCTTCGCCGCCCGGATCTGGTGGGGGTGCGAGCATTGCGGAGATGATCCGCAATGACCGCTGGAATGACGCGATCAATGCGGCGGCGGCGGACCCTGATCCGCTGGTGGCAAAGCTGGTTACCTATTACCGCCTGCTGGCACCCAATGCCGCCAGTTTTGATGAGATCGTGCAATTCCAGCACGAAAGCCCGGACTGGCCCGCGCAATACACCCTCAACCGCCGCCGCGATGAGGCGTTGAGTGTGATGGTGGATGATGCCGAGGCCTCTGCTGATTGCGACAAATTCCCACCCAATCTGCCCGGTGCGGTGCTGCGCTGTGCGATGGCGGAGGCGCATTTGGGCCGCGTGACCGAGGGCACCCGGCGCGCGAATGTGGCTTGGGCGAGTGGTGACAAATTCAACGAGATTGCCCTGCTCAAGCAATTCGGCAGCGCACTCACGCCGCAAGCTGAGATGCGGCGCTTTGAGAAGCTGCTCAGCACCGATCTGCCAGCCGCCGCGCGGCAGCTTGAGCGGCTGGCGATGGCAGATCGTCCACGCGCGCAGGCCCTGATCGCGCTGCGCCGCGACACGCCGAACGCGCTCAATCTGGTGGGCAATCTCAGCGAGGCAGAGCGGCTTGAGCCGTCACTGGTGCTGGAACAAGCCCGCTATCTGCGCCGCGCCAATCGCGAGGAAGATGCGCTCGCGTTCTGGCTTAGCACCGGGATTGCGGCGGAAGCCCGTGCTGCGGATCGTGGTGCGTTCTGGGAGGAACGCAACCGAATGGCGCGCCGTAGGCTGGCGCAGGGCGACAATGACGGGGCGTATGCGCTGGCCGCGGACAGGTTTGACGCGCCGGTGGAGCCTGCGCTGGACGCTGCTTTCCTCTCCGGTTTCATCGCGCTGCGCAAGCTCAACAAGCCTGATTTGGCGATGGTGGATTTCAAACGGCTGGCGGCGATGTCCAAATCCGTGATCACCCAATCGCGCGCGCATTATTGGATGGGCCGTGCGGGCGGTGGCCGCGCTGAGTTCGAGAAAGCCGCGGCCTATCCGAACACGTTCTATGGCCAACTCGCGCTGATCGAGCTGGGCCGCGACCCGATTGCGGCGGTTCGCGCCATCCAATTGGCGGCCCCGCAGACGGATCGGGTGATGGCGCTGGTCACGCGTGAGGTGGGGCATGCCGCTGCGATTCTGATCAGTTGGGGCGAGAGCCGCCGCGCGATTCCGTTCGTGTTCCG
>CAIZGT010000244.1 GCA_903932545.1 uncultured Rhodospirillales bacterium | reverse complement strand
ATCTGATCGGCCAGAACCGCACTCGGCGGGTTTCCGGCGAACACCACTTCAAACGCATAACCTTTGATCTTCGACGTCATCGGGCAACACAGCATCATCCCGCGCGCAGCGTTGTAGCGGGCAGGGGAGAGCACCAGCGCAGGGCGATGCCCCGCTTGTTCATGGCCGAGTTGCGGGTCGAAATTCAGCCACACCACATCGCCAGGCTGCGGGACGTAGTCTGGCCTCACCAAACTTCTTGCCCAACCGGCGCGCCGAAATCGGTGTCTTCGTGAAACGTCTCAGGCGTCATTTGGTCGAGCAATTGATCAAGGTCGAAGATCGGAGCCTTGACGGGTTCGATAATAATCCGCCCGCCCTCCTCCCGAACATCAACCGCCTGATCGATGCTGAGTGCAGCCGCTGCCATCACGGTGGCCGGAATGCGCACAGAGGCGCTGTTGCCCCATTTTTTCACGTGGACCAGCACAGGCGCCTCCTCGGTTTAAGCGACACGCTACAATCATCCACACGATACCTATGTGTCAACACATGTAGATACATGCCAACAGAGTCTATGCCGCAACGCAGTGCGGTTCGTCGCGTGGGCGATACTGACAAACCCGCAAAATCCCCCTACATGTCGCCCATGACGCAGACCGATCTCAGCCACATCCGCAATTTCTCCATCATCGCCCATATCGACCACGGCAAGTCCACGCTTGCCGATCGGTTGATCCAGCACACCGGCGCGCTCACCGCCCGTGAAATGACCGAGCAGGTGCTCGACAACATGGAGTTGGAGAAAGAGCGCGGCATTACCATCAAGGCGCAAACCGTGCGCCTCACCTACACCGCGCATGATGGCATCACCTACACGCTCAACCTGATGGACACGCCGGGCCATGTGGACTTCGCCTATGAAGTCTCGCGCAGCCTCGCCGCGTGTGAAGGCTCGCTGCTGGTGGTCGATGCCTCTCAGGGCGTGGAGGCGCAAACGCTGGCCAACGTCTATCAGGCGCTGGATGCCAAGCACGAGATCGTGCCGGTTCTGAACAAAATCGACCTCCCCGCCGCCGAGCCCGACCGGGTGAAGCAGCAGATTGAAGACGTCATCGGCCTTGATGCGTCCGACGCGGTGATGATCTCCGCCAAATCCGGCCTCAATATTGAGGGCGTGCTGGAAGCCATCGTCACCCGCCTGCCGTCACCCTCCGGCGACGCCTCGGCCCCGTTGAAGGCGCTGCTGGTCGATAGCTGGTATGACCCCTATCTCGGCGTGGTCATTCTGGTGCGCGTGAAAGATGGTCGCCTCAAGCGCGGCCAGAAAATCCGCATGATGTCCAAAGGCTCCACCCACAACGTCGAACAAGTCGGTGTGTTCGCCCCGAAAATGACTCCGGTGGATGATCTTGGACCGGGCGAGATGGGCTACATCACCGCCGCCATCAAGACCGTGGCTGATTGCAACGTGGGTGACACCATCACCGATGACCGCGCGCCTGCGGCCGAGGCGCTGGCCGGCT
>CAIZGT010000243.1 GCA_903932545.1 uncultured Rhodospirillales bacterium | reverse complement strand
CGGTCAATTTCGCCTCGCTGCCGTGGGACGACGACGCGCGGCAACTCCAGGCGCGGGTGGCGATACTGCGTGGCTTTGATCCCCAGGCTTGGCCAGACTTTTCGGATGATGCGTTGTCGGCAGATCGGCAATGGCTGGCCGACCACATCCACGGCATCACCCGGCTGGCGGCGTTGGAGAAGATCAATCTCGCCGAAATTCTGCGTGCGGGGCTGACTTGGGAACAATCCGCCCGGCTCGACCGCGACCTGCCGAGCCATCTCAGCCTGCCCGGTGGACGAGCGGCGATTGATTACACCCAGCCGATTCCGGTGGCCGAAGCCCGCGCGCAATCGTTCTACGGCCTCGCCGAGACGCCCAAACTTGCGCAAGGCCGGGTTGAACTCCGGCTGGCACTGCTCTCCCCCGCCATGCGCCCGGTGGCGATCACTGCCGACCTGGCCGGGTTCTGGCGCGGGGCTTGGGCGGATGTTCGCAAAGACATGCGCGGGCGGTATCCGCGCCATCATTGGCCTGATGATCCGGCCACCGCCTCGGCGCGCAAACCCACTGCGTCGTGAAAGGGGCTTGTTCTGATCCGAGCGAATCGCCAGATCATGGTGGAATGCTTTGACTTTGGAGATTTGCCGCCATGCGTGCGTTATCGCGCCGCACCGCCATTGTAACCGCCGCTGCCTGCGCCACGATGCTGGCGCGGCCGACATTCGCGCGCGTTGGGCCGGATAGTTTTGCGCCGTTGATCAAGCGTGTGCTGCCTTCGGTGGTCAATATCGGCGTGACCGAAATTGTCAGCAACGCTAATCCGCTGGGCGACCTGCCACCCGAAATTCAGCGACAATTGCGGGATCGCCTGCGCCGCAATCGCCGGGAAGTGCAGGGCGCAGGCTCTGGCTTCATCATCGACGCGGATGGCACGATCGTCACCAACAGCCATGTTGTTGGGCAGGCCGATAAAATTCTGGTGTCGCTCGCAGATGGCACCGAATTGCCCGCCAAGCTCATTGGCTCGGATGAGCTGACCGATATCGCGGTGATCCGCGTGCTGGCCAAACATCCATTGCCTGCGGTGGCCTGGGGTGAGAGCGACAATGTGGAGGTGGGCGATTGGGTGATTGCCGCGGGCAACCCGTTCGGCTTGGGCGGCTCGGTGACAGCAGGGATTGTCTCCGCACGCGGGCGAGATATCGGCGCTTCGGCGTTTGACGATTATTTGCAGGTGGATGCCGCGATTAATCCCGGCAATTCGGGCGGGCCTCTGTTCAATGCCGATGGGCAGGTGGTGGGGATCAACACCGCCATCGTCTCGCCAAATGGTGGTGGTTCGGTGGGGATCGGGTTTGCTGTGCCTTCCGCGGTGGCGGCCAAGATTGCAGCCGAATTGCGGGCGCATGGCCATATCGAACGCGGTTGGCTGGGAATTTCAGTGATCGATCTGGTCACCCAAGATGCCGCCCATCGCCATTTGCCCGGCGTGGGCATCGCAGCGGTGGACCGTGCTGGCCCAGCCGCACGCGCGGGGATTAGAGTGGGCGATGTGGTGCTCACCATCAACGGTCAGACACTCGACAATTCACGTGATCTGATCCGCACCGTGGCCGCCCAGCCGCCCGGTGGGGCGCTGGTCTTGCTGGTACGCCGACAAGGGCGCGAAATGGAACTGCCGGTTACGGTTGGTAAGCGTCCGGTCAATGATCAAGGCTGAGAAGGGTTAGCAGAACGATGCGCATTCTCGTGGTGGAAGACGACAAGGACGTGGCGAATTTCGTGGTCAAAGGCCTGCGTGAGGCCGGCCACGTGGTGGAACACGCCGATAACGGGCGTGATGGCTTGTTCTTGGGGGCAACAGAAAATTTCGACGCCATTGTGCTCGACCGCATGCTTCCCGGCGGGGTCGATGGGCTGCGCATTCTCGAAACTCTGCGCGCGCAGAACAACCACACGCCAGCGCTGTTCCTATCGGCAATGGCGCAGGTGGATGATCGGGTCAAAGGCCTCAAGGCCGGTGGCGATGATTACATGACCAAGCCGTTCGCCTTCGCCGAATTGCTCGCCCGCGTGGAAGCCCTCACACGGCGCGGCAAATCAGACGTGCCGGTGACAAAACTGGTGGTGGCCGATCTGGAGATGGATCTGCTGTCGCGCAGCGTGAAGCGCGCGGGGCAGAAGATTGACCTGCAACCGCGTGAGTTTCGCCTGCTGGAATTCCTGATGCGCCATTCTGGCCAGGTGGTGACCCGCACGATGTTGCTGGAAGGCGTATGGGATTATCATTTTGATCCACAAACCAACGTGATCGATGTGCATGTCAGTCGGTTGCGGCAGAAAGTGGATAAGCCGTTCCCGCAACCGCTGATCCACACGGTCCGTAACGCTGGCTACATGCTGCATCTGGAAGAGCCTTGAGCGATAAGACGGCCCCGGCATTGCCAAAACGGCAAGACTGGGTTTCACCGTGGAGTTCCCGGCTGCTGCGCTCCGCCGGATTTCGCTTTGGTGTGATCTATGCCGCCCTGTTCAGCGTCAGTTCCGTGGCGCTGGCGGGGTTTTTGTGGTGGTCCACCGCGGGCCTGTTGCAGCGCCAAGTGGCGGATGAACTGCTCAGTGATGGTGATGCACTCCTCAGCATTTATTTTGAGGGTGGGCTGCCGGGCGTTGTCGCGGCCATGAAAGACCGCATCGCGGGCAATGTGGACGATGATTCGCTCTACATTCTGGCCGATCCCGATTTGAACGTGTTGGCGGGCAACCTCAATGGCTGGCCCGCCGAATGGCCGATGGATCAGGAATGGGGCGTGCTGCGGGTGCAACGCTCAGGCTTGCCGGTGCAGATGCAGGTGCGCGCGTTTCAACTGCCGGGTGGTCTGCATGCGATGATCGGGCGCGACATCGCGCTGCGCCAACATATCGGGCGATTGATGCAAGCGGCGTTGCTGTGGGCGGCGCTGATTGCGGTGCTGCTCGGCTTTGTGGGCGCTTATGCTGTGCGCGGTCTGTTTCGCTCCACCATCGCTGATGTCTCGGCCACCGCGATGGCCATCGGTGCTGGCGATTTGTCGCGCCGGGTGACGGTCTATGGCCAGGACGATGAATTCGACCTGCTCGCCACCACCATCAACGACATGCTCGATCATATCGGCACGCTGATGGAGGGGGTGAAGCAAGTGTCCAACGCTATTGCGCATGACTTGCGCACCCCCATCGCGCGCGCGCGGACGCGACTGGAAGATGCAGCGCTGCATGCCACCACCAAGGACGAATTGGAGGGCGCAGTTGAGCGCGCGATTGCCGATCTCGACGGCATTGTGGCGGTGTTTCAGGCGCTGCTGCGGATTTCAGAAATCGAGGCCGGGGCGCGTCGCAGCAAATTCGCCGATGTGGATGTGTCTGAGTTGCTAATGGAAATGGCGGAACTCTATGACGCGGTGGCCGAGGAGCGCGGCATCACGCTGTTCACCGATATTGGCGAGCATATCAAACTGTTTGGCGACCGCGACATGTTGCAGCAGGCGGTGGCCAACCTGCTCGACAACGCGTTGAAATTCTCGCCTCAGGGTGGACGTATTGGAATCCGGCTCTCGCACTCGGGCGGGCAGGTGCTGATCGAGATCACCGATTCCGGCCCAGGCATCCCGGCAGAAGAGCGGGCACGGGCGACGGAGCGGTTTTTTCGAGGGGAGACCTCACGTTCCACCCCCGGCTCAGGACTGGGGCTGGCCCTGGTGTTGGCGGTCGCGCGCTTGCACGGCGGCGATATTGTTTTGGATGATGCAGCGCCCGGATTGCGGGCCAGTTTGATAGTGCCGGTGAAGACGCCAGCCGTGATTGCGGCCAATGTGTCTCCGACTGCGATTGGGTGAGCATTCCTTCATATTTCGACCAGCGACGGGCAAGCGCGCGCAGTTTATGGATAAGGACGTGATGTTTTCATGGCGCCTGGGGATGTTGGCCACCCTGCTGACCTTGTTGAGCGGCCACTCAGGGGCGCAGGGCTTTCGCGGCGAGGTGATTGCACCGCCGCCAATGGGTGAGCCCTGGAGTGGGCCATTGCCGCCCAGCCCGCCGCCGCAATTTCGCCCGCGGATGGAAACGCCGCAATTGCTCAACGACACCCCGGAATATTGTGCGGAACTTCGCCAATCCATCGACAGAGTTCGGTTGCGCTTAAATGTGGTACCGCCCGACGTGACGATGCTGGCCGAAGAAGGTGAGAGATTGTGCAGCATCGGCCATTATCGCCCCGGCATTATGCGACTGCGCACAGCGCTGATGCTGCTGCGGAACGCGAATTAACCGCTGAACTTAATCTGCCCGCAGCCCCGCGCGCGAAGCCGATGTGCCAGCGGGATCTCGCAACGCCTCCAATCGTGCCGCCGCCAGCCGCGCGAATTGCAGGGTGAGCGACCTGCGCCGAGCTGTCGCGATGGGATGTGCCGGTGGTGGGCGGATAAGTGCGGCATCCTCAGCCACCACAATCACGCCGACGTCTCCCGGGAGGATTTCGACCGGAAAATCAACATCCACTGCGAAGAACAGCGCATCGGCAAAGTCCCGATACTCGGGCCATTTCTGATCGCTGCGGAAATCCGCCAATCTCGATTTGATCTCGATGCAAACAAAACCGCCATCGGCCCGCAATGCCAAAATATCGGCACGGCGGCCATTCGGCAGGCTCACCTCGTGCAGCACAGACCATCCCAAGGCAAGGCAGAGACGGGCGGTTTCGCGGCGGATGACGGCCTCGCCCAGCAAGCCCGGCTCAGGCCAGCAGGGCGGAGATGGCAGCGGCAAGCGCCACGTCTTTGTCTGACAGCCCCCCCACGTCATGCGTGGTCAGCACAATGTCCACCCGGTTCCAAACATTTGACCATTCCGGATGATGCCCCGCCGCTTCGGCGAGCAGGGCGACGCGTGCCATAAAGCCCCAGGCCTCAGAGAAATCGGCAAACACAAATCGCCGCGTGATCGCATCGCGCTCGTCCGCCCTCGCCCAACCCGGCAGGGTTTGTGCGAGGGCGGCACGTGCGGCGTCACGCAGCAATTCGGCCATGCTCAAGCGCCTTTTAGGAATGTGCCAAGCTTGGCAAGCGCGGTTTGCTTGTCGGTCTGGTCGATGGCGGCGAGTTCGGCGGCCATGCGATCAAGGGCTGCTTCGTAGATCTGGCGTTCGGAGAAGCTCTGATCCGGCTGCCCGGCGTTGCGGTGCAGATCGCGCACCACTTCGGCAATCGCCACCGGATCGACGGAGTTGATTTTGGCTTCGTATTCCTGCGCCCTGCGCGACCACATGGTGCGCTTGATGCGCGCACGGCCTTTCAGCGTGGTCAGAGCCTCGTCATACGCCTTTTTGGTGGACAGACGACGCAGACCGGCACTGCGGGCTTTGGCGACCGGCACCCGCAAGGTCATGCGGTTTTCGTCGAACGTGATGTGGATCAGTTCGAGCGAGTGGCCGGCGATGTCTTCGACGGCGATTTTGACCACTTTGCCGACGCCATGCGTGGGATAGACCACGTAATCGCCTTCAGAGAAGGTCTCGTCCTTGTTGGACGCGCGCGACACCGGAGCAGGGCGGCCATTGGCCATCATTTGCGGTTGCGGGCGGTGGGTGAGCGGCGGGGACACGGGGGTGGGCTTGGGGGCTTCGGCCGATGGTGCGATGGAGGTATCGGCGGCGATATCGGTCATGCGGTCAGGCGCCTTTCGGGCTGAATGATCAAACCGTCACGACGGGCACAGGCCGAAAATGAATTTCGGCCGGGCTCGGTGGTCGGAAATGGAAACACGCATGCTGGGTCCACAGCCAAGCTGCCGTGGTTTTCCCAGCAAGTTGCAGGAGTTTATCATAATTTCGCGCGGACGTCAGCTTACGACGCGATAATACATCACGCGCCAGCCATGCGGCGTCTGCTGGCAGCCGAAGCGTTGGCTCAGCCCGGCTCGGCGGAGAACAATGCAGCCTTACCCGGCTTGTCTCTCCACGCGTCAGCGTCCGCTGGCGGCTCACCCTTTTTGGTGATGTTTGGCCACACAGCTGCAAAATCGCGATTTTTTTCAGCCCAGGCTGTGGCTTTATCATCGCTGTCCGGCACAATGGCTTCGGCCGGGCATTCCGGTTCACAGACGCCGCAATCGATGCATTCGTCCGGGTTGATCACCAGCATGTTCTCACCAACATAGAAGCAGTCCACTGGGCAGACTTCCACGCAGTCCATGTATTTGCACTTGATGCAGTT
>CAIZGT010000242.1 GCA_903932545.1 uncultured Rhodospirillales bacterium | reverse complement strand
GCCGTTCTGGCGTGCTGAAGCTGATAGGGGCCGCGTGGATGATGGAGACTGTCACGATCCCCAACCCAGCCGCAATCATCGGCCGCGCTGCGTTAAGGAATTGTTCGTTATATGTTCGATAATTCGGCGTTTGGAAAGAACAAATCGTGATCACGCAGCACGCGACGACTGGGATTGAAGCATCTCAGACAAAGTAGCGACCAGTTCCGCAAGGCCGTAGGGCTTGGCCAGGAAGCGTGTGGTGCTGTTATCAACACTTTGTTGTATATGGGATTCTACGTAGCCAGAGACCAGGATCACCGGCAGATTTGGAACGCCGATTTGGGCGCGAACGGCGCGACAAAGCGCACCGCCATCCATCCCTGGCATCACCATGTCCGAGATCATCGCCACCGGCGACTCGGGCAAATCGCACAGCATGTCGAGCGCCGATTCGCCTGATTCAGCATCGCATACCTCCCAACCGGCGCGTTTGAGCGCGCGCGCTGCCAGCCTGCGCACCGGGTCTTCATCATCCACCAATAGCACCATTCCGCGCCGCGCTTCTGGCGCGGGCAGCGGCTTACTTAGGCTTGGCAGAGGCTGCACCTCCGGCACGCCGTCGCAGCGCGGCAAATAAATGCGCACACTGGTGCCACACCCAACCTCGCTGTCCACCGCGAGAAACCCGTCGGATTGGCGCACAATGCCGTGCACCGTTGACAGCCCCAGCCCGCTGCCGCCGCGTTCGCGTTTGGTGGTGAAAAACGGGTCGAAGATGCGCGGCAGCAAGTCTGGCGCGATGCCCGCCCCGGTGTCGTGCACTTCGATCATCACATAGCGGCCGGGCGGCACGGTTTCAGCCCCCAATAGCATCGGCCGATACAGCGTGATATGCCCGCTGCGCAATGTCAGTTCGCCGCCCGTCTGCATCGCATCGCGCGCGTTGACCGCAAGGTTGATCAGCACTTGGTCGAACTGGCTTGGGTCGGCGCGGATTTGTCGGCCAGGCTGTTCCAGTGCGAGCACCAACCGGATTTGTCCGCCAAGCAGGCGGCGGAGCAAGCCGGAGACATCCTCAATCGCCGCATTCACCGCGATGATGCGCGGCTCCAGCCGCTGCTGGCGACCGAAGGCGAGCAATTGCCGGACCAAAGCTGCACCACGTTGCGCTGAATCGCGGATTTGCGCTGCATCATCGCGAGTTTCAAGGTCAGTGTCACGCCCCAAAACACCATCGGCGGCACCGAGGATAGCGGTCAGTAAATTATTGAAATCATGCGCGATTCCAGCTGCCAATTGGCCGGTGGCCTGCAATTTCTGGCTATGCGCGAGGCGAGCTTCCAGTTGGCGCTGTTCGGACAGATCGGTAAATCGTAACAACGCACCGCCGCCGCGCAACGGTAGGATCACAACACGGACATTCACATCCTCCGCGCCGCCCTGAATGATTGCAGCACAGCTTCGCGGCACGCGCGGCACGGCCTGCATCGTCGCGCTGATGTCAGCCCAGATTGCCTCACGTCGCACCGCGCTGAACATCACCGCCACGCTCTGGCCCTGCTTGGTGGAGGGCATGTTGCACAAGGCCGCGAGCGCCGCGTTGCTGCACACCACCAAACCGGCTGGGTTGATCACGCAGGCCGGGCCGCTCGAATCGTCTAGCAGCACGGCCACCAGCGGGTTGGCGGTATCGCGCATCTGCTCGAACATCGCAGGCATCGGCCGACGCCGCCGTAGCCAGCGCATCAAAACCGCGCCCGGTTCTTGGGGCGAAGTTTCCAAACATAGGCGATCAACTCGGCCACCGCTTGAAAATGCTCAGCCGGAATTTCACTCTCCAGCGGGAGCGGATACAGTGCGCGGGCGAGTGGTGGGTTGGCGATCAGCGGCACGTTGTGCGCTTTGGCCATCTCGCGAATGCGCGCTGCCATCTCATCAGCTCCCTTGGCGACGATGCGCGGCGCGCCGCCATGGCCCTGCTCGTAGAACAGCGCCACCGCGTAATGGGTTGGGTTGGTCACCACCAATGTTGCATTCGGCACCGCTTGCAGCATCCGGCGCTTGGAACGTTGCAGGCGGATTTGCTTGAGCTTACCTTTGACATGCGGATCACCCTCCGAATCCCGTGCCTCGTCACGCTGATCTTGATGGGTCATGCGCAACGAGGCGTGAAAACTGAGATGCGTGCGCAACACATCCACGCCAGCAATCGCCAATTGCACCGTTAAAATCGCGGTTGCCACCGAGATCAGCCGCGCGCCGATCTGGGCTGCGAGCGTGGCCGGGCTCCACAACACGGCTTGCGGCAAAACCGCCTCCAGACCACGCAACTCCTGCCAGGCGATCATTCCCATCACCGCAACCTTCGCGGTGGATTTGGCCGCATCCGCAAGGTTTTGCGCGCCGAGCAGCCGACCAAGGCCGGCACCAAGGCTGATCCGGCTGAAATCCGGGGCGAGAGCATGCGTGTTCAACAAGAAATTGGTCTGGCCGAACACGCCAATCGCAGCGGCGAGCAAAGTCGCCGCCATGAATGGCCAGATCAGCTTGAACGCCGCAACCG
>CAIZGT010000241.1 GCA_903932545.1 uncultured Rhodospirillales bacterium | reverse complement strand
TCGATATCATCGAGCGCGAAGGTGATGAGACCCGCGCGCTCCGCGGCGTCCGCATTGAGATGCGTGCCGATGCTCTCACGCGCAGCAGCAATCGCGGGCTCGTCTTGATAAAAGCGCGATTCCAAGCGGGTAAGGCCGTTGCTCATCGGCAGAGGCCCGAAATTCGCGGCACCCAGCGTGATGCTGGCTGGGATGCGGTTCTCGCCTGCGCGGTTGCCGATCATCATGTAAGATCGATCCGCCGCCAGCACGATCTCGGCCAGCGTCCCAGCGAAGCACGAACCCGGCTCCACTTGCGCCACCAGCGTGCGCGACGTGACGTCGATCCGTTTGAGCACGCGCTTCCAGTAATGCCGGATCTCGTTCGCGAGCCAATGCGCAGCATGCGCTTCGAGGAACGCATCATAGGCCAGAACGTTCACCGTCAAGCCCTCAGAGCGGAATAGCCACGTCGCGATGTCGAGTTCGTTGAGCCGCAGATGCAGGATTGCGTCATCCAGTTCACGCGCGATTTGCAGTGGCCAGAACGCCGCCCCTTGCGCCAGCATTCCGGCGGCGTCTTCAGGCACATTCGCCGCTCCGGTGCGCAGCGTGATACTGGCGAGGCGGCGCGTGCGGTTGAGTTCAACGGTGACGAATTCGTAGTCGAGTCGATCCTCTGCCACGATGCGGGCGAGCGGTGTGAGCTTCACCCCGTCACCTTCACCATTGCGCGTCGATTTCGCGGCAAACTCTTCCACGCGCTGTGCAAGACGGGGGGCAAAGCGGCTGGCGGGCAAAGTTTCATCCACCAGTTTCCATGCCACAGCGCGACGGCCTTTGATGCCTTCTTCGATGGTGCAGAAGAAATCTGCGTGATCGCGGCGCACCCGACGCTTATCGACGACGCGCGTTAAACCGCCAGTGCCGGGCAGCACAGCGAGCAACGGCACTTCGGGGAGTGATACGGCTGATGAGCCATCATCAACCAGCAGGATGTAATCGGCTGCGAGCGCCATTTCATAGCCACCACCAGCCGCCGTGCCTTGCACCACCGCGATAAAGTGTTGGCCGGAATTCTGGCTCGAATCCTCAATCCCGTTGCGCGTCTCGTTGGTGAATTTGCAAAAGTTCACTTTGTGCGCGTGGGTGGATCCCGCCAGCATGCGGATATTCGCTCCAGCGCAAAACACTCGGTCTTTCGTTGAGCGCAGCAGCACAACTTTCACTTGCGGATACTCAAACCGCAGCCGCTGAACCGCGTCGGCCAGTTCGATATCAACGCCAAGATCATAGGAATTCAGCTTGAGCTGATAGCCCTCATACAGCCCGCCATTCTCGTCCACATCCAGCGCGAGCGTGGCGGTGTGACCGTCGACTGAAAGCTTCCAGTGGCGATAGCGCGACGGATCGGTTTGAAAATCGATGAATTGCGCACCGAACGCAAGTTTGCGTGCTTCGTCAGCCATAGTTGATCCCCGTCCCACCTCATGCAGTATAATGCATTATTGGATCATGTCGAGATGTGATACGGGATATTATGCATAATAATGCAGCATCATGCTTCGCCGTGGCTGATCAGAATGCGATTCACAAACGCGACCACCAAATTCAACGTCGCCTCGCTCGCCTCACGATGCGGCACATGGCCGATGCCGGGCAGGAGTTCCGGACCAACCGGGCAATAGCATTCCGCCTGCGCGATCTCGATTTGGCGCTTGGTGCCGTAAGCATCATTTTCACCTTGGATGATCTGCACCGGCACGCGGATATAGGCGAGGTATTCGGTGATGTCCCAGGTGCGGAATTCGGGCGACAGCCACGCGTTGTTCCAGCCCCAGAAGGTATTGTCCACATCCTGATGCCAGCGTGCGAGTTTACGGCGGAGGTCGCCGGACTCGTAGGCCGATTTGGCGGCAACAATGCCTGCGATGGTCTCATCTTCCACAATGAAATGCGGCGCCAGCAGCGAGATGCCGCGAACGCGATGGTCCTGCACGCCGCCAGCATAGATGGCTGCAATAGATCCGCCATCGGAATGCCCGATCAGCAAGCCGCGCCGGAAGCCAATGGTGTCGAGCACGCGCGGCAGAACATCGAGCGCTTCACGGTGCATGTAGTCGGCGCGGCGCGGCGTGGTCGAGACGGACGAGTTGCCGTAATCGACCCGCGAATAGGCGAACACGCCGCAGCCGGTGGCAGCGGCGAGTTTATCGGGGAAGTCTCCCCACAGCGGCGCTGAACCGAGGCCTTCATGCAGCAGCACCAGTGTGGGCGCATCTTGGGGCGTAGGGCCGATGAAACGGGCTTCTAAACGACCATCTCCAATCAGAATATTTGTCATTGCGGCAAGCCCATGCGACGAAAAGCGCCGCATCACGCCCCCGCCCGCAGCTTAAACCGCTGGATCTTGCCGGTCGCGGTTTTCGGCAATGCGTCCACCACCTCAACCCAGCGCGGATATTTCCATTTGCCGATGGCGGTTTTGACATGCTCCTTCAGCGCCTCGTGCAACGCCTCCGCGTCCGTGCCATCGCGCAGGACGACAAACGCCTTTGGCTTGACCAAGCCATCGGTATCAGTCGCTGCCACCACCGCCGCTTCAAGCACGCTCGGATGGCCGATCAAGGCCGATTCCACCTCAAACGGCGAAACCCAAATGCCTGAGACCTTGAACATGTCATCCGACCGGCCGCAATAGGTGTAGCGGCCATCTTCACCCTGAACGAATTTGTCGCCGGTACGCGTCCACTCACCCTCAAAGGTACGGCGAGATTTGGCGCGTTGGTTCCAATAGCCTTCACAGGCAGATGGACCACGCACCAGCATTTCGCCAATCTCACCTTGCGGCACTGACGCGCCATGCTCATCCACCAGACGGACCTCGTAGCCCGGCACTGCGCGGCCTGAGGTGCCATAGCGCAGATCGCCGGGCGCGTTGCTGAGGTAGATGTGCAGCATTTCGGTGGAGCCCACACCGTCAATGATATCCGCGCCAAACCGTGCCCGCCACGCATTCCCAACCTGCTCGGGCAGCGCCTCGCCAGCTGAAACGCAAAGCCGCAGGGCGCTGGACCCTGAATGTTCGGCCAAAGCGCGCTCATTCAACATCGCTGCATAAAGCGTCGGCACGCCGCAGAAAATCGTGGGGTTGTGGCGTTCCAGCAGATCGAACATCACGCCGGGGGTTGGCCTGCTAGGGTTTAGGATCACGCGCGCACCCACCGCCATCGGGAAAGTGAGCGCGTTGCCCAGGCCATACGCGAAGAACAATTTGGCAGCAGAGAGGCACACATCGCTCTCCTGATAGCCAATCACCTGTCGCGCGAACGTGTCCACCGTCGCCATCAAGCTGGCATGAACATGCTTTGCCCCCTTCGGTGCCCCGGTGGAGCCGGAGGAATAGAGCCAGAATGCAGGCTCGTCGGCATGGGTTGGCGCGGTATCACCCTTAGGGGATTCTGCCAGCGCCGTTGCGAAATCAATATGTGATCCGGCTTGGCCGCCCACGACAACAACATGTTGCAAGCCGCGCAGTTGCGACAAAATTGGCGCGATCATTGGCAACAACGCGGCGGCAACGAAGAGCACGCGCGCACGGCAATCATCGAGCATATAGCCGTATTGCTCGGTGCCGAGCAGCGTGTTGAGCGGCACCGGCACCACGCCCGCGCGGATTGTACCGAGAAAAATCACCGGGAATTCCACCGTGTCGAGCAGCAGCAACGCCACGCGCTCCTCGCGCCGCACGTCGAGGCTGGCAAGCAGCCCCACCATGCGCTGTGTGTCGGCCTGCAACTCAGCATAGGTGATCGAACGAAGCGGGTAGGTGAACGCAATTTTGTTGCCCCGCCCGGCCTCTACGTTGCGATCCAACAAGGGGCGAACGGCGTTGTAGGTATCTGGCATAATTCCGCCTCAGTGCCGGGTTATATAATCGGGACATGTTGCAACGCGCAGTGCTGCGGAGGCATCATCACGCCTCTCACTCCCAACCGTCTCGACAATAGCAAATATGCGCGTATCAACCACCGCTCGCATGGAGCGGGTTTTGCATTCGGACATACGAATATCCCTCCCCAGGGATTATGTTTTATAATTCAAGGTTGCAGGTGAATCGATTGCCGCGTCAAGGCAATGATGCATTATATCTCATTCTACGGTGGTAGTTGGACCAAAATGACCGGCGATTTTGATGAACAGCAATTTTTGGCCGAACTTGGTCAAAAGGTCCGCAATCTGCGTGCCCTGCGCGGAATGTCGCGCAAAACGCTGGCCAACGTCTCCGGCCTGTCGGAGCGTTACATCGCGCAGATGGAGAGCGGACAGGGCAATGTTTCGATCCTGCTGATGCTGCGCCTGACCCGCGCGATGGGGGGCCGGCTCGACGACGCGCTGCCCAACAGCCAGGATCATGCGGATTGGCTGCTTATCCGTGACCTGTTGCAGCGCGCCTCTCCTGGGCAAGTGGCAGCGGCGAAGCGGCTGTTGTCTGGCGCCTCGGAACAGGCCGCCAATGCGCCGCGGGTGGCGCTGATCGGCTTGCGTGGCGCTGGCAAATCCACCCTTGGGCGGATGGTGGCCGAAACGCTGGGCTGGCAGTTTCTAGAACTTAACCGCGAGATTGAGTGTGAGACCGGCATCGCGATTGGCGAGATTTTCGCCATTTACGGCCAGGAAGGCTATCGCCGTCTGGAACAAACCGCGCTGCAACACGTGATCGAACGCCCCGGCCCACTGCTGCTTGCAACCGCTGGTGGGATTGTGGCTGAGCCAGTGACGTATGATCTGCTGCTCGGCTCATTCCACACAATCTGGCTGCGCGCCCAACCCCAGGAGCACATGCAGCGCGTGCTCGATCAGGGCGATCTGCGGCCGATGGGCGGCGATAAGGCGGCGATTGACGACCTCAAAGCCATTTTGCTCAGCCGCGAGCCGCTTTATGCGCGGGCGGAGAAGCAGGTGGATACGTCAGGGCTAGAGCTTGAGGTGGCGGCGAACCGGCTGTTGCAGGCGGTGCGGGAATGCGCAGCGGTGGCGTAGGGTGCCTCCGCCGCTACCAATTACCGTCTGAACGGGCTCATTGGCAGCGCGGTATCTGGGCTGATCGTTGGCAGCATAAGATTGTGGATATCCAGCGCGTGCAGCCTTGTGCCGTCCCACATCGCCAAATCTACCCGGTGCCATGCGCCATCGTGCACGAACCACGCCCTTGGCAACGGCCGCAACGACGACCAGAAGCGGTC
>CAIZGT010000240.1 GCA_903932545.1 uncultured Rhodospirillales bacterium | reverse complement strand
TGCCACGATGTCTGCATAACTGCGCAAGGCAGCGATGGTCGCTGTGAACAGAGATTGCGCCGTCAAGTCGGCTTTGGATTTATAGTCATTGATATCAAAATCGAGGATCACCCGCCGCTCAGGTGCCTGTCCCGGCTCACCAGTGCGCAAAATAATACGCACCGCCCGGTTGCCCAGCTGATCGCGCACTTCGCGCACCAACCGCAAGCCGGCATCGTCGCTTTCCATCACCACGTCGAGCAGGATCAGCGCGATATCGAGGCGCGTGCGCAAAATGGCCAGAGCTTCCGCACAGGAATGGGCAGAAATGGTTTGAACACACCGACCCTGAAATTCAACGTCGGCCAGAACCAAGCGCGTGATGGAATGCACGCTCGGATCATCATCGACGATCAGCACCATCCAAGCCGGTTGCGCCGCCGGGGCCGGGGCCGCGTGGACAATTTCGTCTTGCTCACCCAGAAACGTGACTTCATCACTTTCGCCAGACAAAGCAGGTTGGTCGCTCACTGGGTTACCACGCGTGGAAGGGTGATGGTAAAGGTGGTGCCGTGGCCCAGAGTGCTATGGCAGGCGATTTCACCGTGCAATGTTTCATGCACAATATTGAAAACGATGTTTAACCCAAGCCCGCTGCCGCCAGAACCGCGGCGCGTGGTGAAGAACGGATCATAAATCCGGTTACGATGTTCTTCCGGAATGCCTGCCCCATCATCCTCCACCGCTAACGAAACCATCTCGCCAAGATCATGTCCGATCACGCGGATTGTGCCGCTGGAGCCCTCCGGATAGGCGTGCACCATTGCGTTCGCGATCAAGTTGGAAATCACCTGTGCCAAAGCGCCGGGATAGGAGCTCATCGCGATGGCTTCTGGGCAGGTCAACAGGATGTTGTGGCCCAACTTGCGTGCCTCAGGGCGCAGCGAAGTGATTAGCTGTTCGAGATAGTCGTTCAGATCAAAATTTCGACGCTGTTCGCTGGCCTGATCGACTGCCACCTGCTTGAAGCTTTGGATCAATTGCGCGGCACGTTGCAGGTTGAAATGCAGCAATTCCGTGCTTTGCTGCGCCAGGGCAGTGTAGGATTGCAAGTCTGAGCGTTTCAGTTGGCCGTTGGCCACCAACTGGTTAAAGGCTTGGGTGCGTTCACCCAGATGTGTTGCAGCTGTGAGAGCTACACCGATTGGCGTGTTGATCTCATGCGCCACGCCTGCCACCAATTGGCCAAGCGCCACCATCTTCTCCGATTGCACCAATCGATCGCGCGCACGGTTGAATTGGTCGAGGGTTGTGCGCAGCTCAACTGCGGTGCGCTGAACCTCTGCCAGCAGGTTGTCTTTCGCCTGCATCGCTTGATCGAGGAGCGACGATTGGACGCGCAGCAACAAATCAATCGCTAGTACGCGATGCGGGTTGCCGGGCGTGCTGACCAGCACCGGCTCATACGCCACCGATGCCGAACGGGAGAGCACCAATTCAACGCCGCTAGCAATTGGCATGTCATGCGGCAGAACCACCGGCGCACGGTCTAGATGCACCAGAATTTCAGTGATCGGGCGTTTAAGATAAATGTCACGCCCAAGTGGTCGGCTGAGTTGGGAAAACAGGGTACGTCGTGTCATCAGCGCGATCAGCTTGCCATGCTTCAACACAACGATCGCCGGTAACTCCGGCATTGCCGTCATCATTTTTTCAGCCGCGAGCGTCAATTCCCCAACGTCAATCGTAGCGTCCCATAGTTCGAGATCGCCGACGGTCGCGATGCTTTCGATAGCATCCAGACTTTTGATATCACTCATGCTGTTCATGTCACGAGATCAAGGCCGATGCTGGCATTGCTGCAAAACAGCTCAATCAGCCGATGATCCAGCGCACCTAGCGGGCGCGAGGTTTCCATATACAAGACGGTCACCCGGTCTGGATTGGCATGAAAATAGATGACTGAATGCCGATCCCGGAACTTGCTCGCCCGCGTTGCAATCACTTCGGCGACATCCTGTTGTATCGATGCTGCCAGCACTGATGCCGGCGCCCGTACGAAATCGGCAAATCGGCCCGATCCCGCTACCACTGCCATATTCGCTACATCAGGCTCCGAGCCATTGACGGCGCGAGCGCTTAGCATCACCGCATCCACGCCCACTTCAAGCAGTGAGCCAAGTTGCAGCAACAGCCCAGACAGAAAAGGCTCCATGGCGCGAATCCGAAACAGCTCGGCGGACGCGATGATGATTTTTTCCAAGCCGCGGCGGCTGGTTTCGATGGTCATGATATCTTTGTAGGACCGCAATGCAGTGACCATCGTGGAGAATAGTTTTTGCGCTGTTAGTTCTGATTTTTCCTTATAATCGTTAATATCATACTCAACGATCACGCGGCGCTCCGGCGCTTGGCCGGGCTGGCCGGTGCGAAGAATGATCCGGACGAACGGATTGGCCAATTCTCCGCGAATATCGTGCGCAAGGTCGAGCCCGGCATGATCGGTTTCCATCACGACGTCTAGGAAACACACGGCCACATCTGGGTTGGCTTTGATCAGTGCACGGCCCTCGGCCGCTGAATAGGCAGAGAGAAATTCCAGTGGCAAATCTCGGAAACTGAAATCATGCAGCACCATCCGGGTTACGGCGTGGATTTGCTCATCGTCATCAACGATCAGGACTTTCCACGCCAGTTGGCGCTTGTGCGCTACCGGCTCGGTGGGCTCGTCGGCGAACAGCAGATCATCCATCTCGGTGGGCATCACGTGTCTCCGAAGTGAAAGGCGAACTCAAACCAGTGCGTCTGCCTTGGCCGCGTGGTCCGCGGTGTGCCATATTTCTGTCGCTTGCGCAGATTGTGCATCTGTCGCTACAGCTACGTGCTTGGTGAGATGCCCAACTGTAGTGGGTGCAACGTTAAAAGCATGCAGCATTTTATAGTCGAATAAAATGCACTGGCAAGGAGCAAATAATGCCCAAAAAATCAATAATTTTTGTGATTTTCGGGGGTTTTTGTGAAAATTTCGTCTAATAAATTGCAGTCTGGTGCCGTGTTGATCGGCTTGTCTGGGCGGTTGGACATGCAGGGTGTGATGGAGTTCGATCAAGAATTCCAAGATATTGTGCAGAAAAATAACGCGATCATCGTTGATCTTACTCATGTTGAGTTTCTGGCGTCGATGGGATTGCGTAGTTTGATCTTGGCTGCCAAATCGGTGCATGCGCGGTCTGGGCAGATTATTTTGCTCAACCCTACGCCGATGGTAGCCCAGGTGCTGCAAGCCAGCGGAACGGATACTCTGATCATGGTGGTGCAGGATAAAGCTGACGCAGAACGGTTGGTGATGGCGTGATGATGCCGACTGAACCCGTTGCAGCAAAAATCGAATCTGTGACCTTGCTGCCGGAATTGGCGGAATTGGTTCGGTTGTCGGCATGGGTTGATGACATTGGCAAGCGGCTCGAAATGTCGATGTCGCGGCTTTATGCAGTTCAATTGTGTCTAGAGGAACTTGTGGCGAACGTGGTTCTGCACGGGCGAAAATTTCACGAGGCAAAATTTTCGATCTACGTCGAACTCAGCCCGTCCAATGGTGGGCTTGAAGTGCACGTGGATGATAGTGGCTGGCCGTTTGACCCCACTGCTGCGATGCAACCGCCCCGCGCGCACTCACTCGATGATGCTCCTGTCGGTGGGCTTGGGCTGGTTCTGGTGCGTCGCTTTGCACACAGCATCACTTATCGCAGGGATGGCGATTGGAATCGGGTGACGTTGCTGTTCGCTGACTAAAACCTACCAGCCACACACCCGAGGCCAAATTGCCACAATTTCCTCGCTGGCGCCGTCCACGACGAAATATCGATCATGCGCCGCGGCGGTGAGGCAGGTGTGGTTTGGCAAGATGCGCAGCTTGGTGCCGATCGGCATGGCTGGGTCAGACACGTTGTCATCCAGGGCGATCACCCCGTGCTCCTGATACGCGCGCTGGACGATGCTGTGCCCAAGTGTCGGCAAACCAAGCAAATCCATCGCCAACCCGTAGCCGCAATCATGGCTGGTATCGGCGGTGCTGCGATCCTTTGATAGTGCAATGCTGCCTGCGTCCACCAGAACGCGTCGTTCAGCTTGGCGGTGCCCGATCACGCTGGACAATACACTCACGGCGATGTCGTCGTGGCCATGCGTGCCTATTTCGGCCTGGAACAGGTCGCCAAACATATAAACGCCTGCGCGGATTTCGGTGACACCCTCAAGCTGGCCGGATGCCAAGGCGGTGGGAGAACTGCCGATGGAGACGATCTGAATATCGTGCCCAGAGGCGCGTAGCCGTTCTGCTGCGAAAATCGCGCCCACGCGTTCGGCTTCAGCCACATCTGCCAGGGATTCAGCAGAGCGAGACGCATAGCTATGCCCGGCATGAGTTAACACACCTACCAAATTGTTGCGCAGCACTGCGGCAAGCTCGAGCAGCTTCATATCGTTGGGGGCAAGCCCGCCGCGATGCTCGCCGCAATCGACCTCGATCAGCGTGCGCGGCGGATTGGTGTGTTCAGCGATCCGAGCAGCCATCGCCAGATCATCGGTGATCACCTTCACATCCGCTCCTGCGGCGTTGAGCTTGGCGACCTGATCGAGCTTTTGCGGGGTGATGCCCACCGCATAGATCATGTCCATCACGCCGTGACCGGAGAAATACTCGGCCTCCGCGATGGTAGAGACGGTGATGCCGCGGGGAGGAGCATCTACCCCAGCGGCGACCGCAAGTTTAAAGACGTCCATCGATTTGGCGGTCTTCATATGCGGGCGCAACGCCACGCCCTTGCCGCTAACAGCTTTGGCCATTCGCGCGAGATTGCGGTTGAGCACGGCGCGGTCGAGCACGAGGCATGGGGTCGGCAGATCAGACAAACGCATGGTTCGACCCTTGCTACAGCGTGAGGCCCATCAGTTCAGCGATGCGCGGCGTGGCCTTCAATCCGCTGCCGGTGAGCACCAATACCGTGGTTTCGCCTGGACGGACCAGCCCTCCTTGCACCAGATGCGCCAATGCCGCTGCTGCCTGGGCGCAGGTGGGCTCAACATACAGTCCCATCCCGGCGAGGGTGAAGGTGGCTTCGGCAATCTCGCGCTCACTCAGCAGCACCGCACTGCCGCCGCTTCGGCGCAGGGCGGCGATCACTTCGCGCATGCGGATCGGCGCGGCGATGGCGGTTCCTTCGGCGATGGTTTTGCCAAAAGGCGCCGGCGCGAGGCCCAGCATGTTCCGCGCAATTGGGCCGCATTGTGCAGGCTGGGCGGCGAATAGGCGCGGCAGCTTGGTGATCA
>CAIZGT010000239.1 GCA_903932545.1 uncultured Rhodospirillales bacterium | reverse complement strand
GTTGCGCAAGGACAACACCGGCTATTGCCTGCGCCAATTGTTTGTTGGCAGCGAGGGCACGCTTGGCATTATCACCGCTGCCGTTCTGAAACTTGCCCCACGTCCGAGTGAGATCGAACTGGCACTTTGCGCGGTGCCAAGTCCACAAGCGGCACTCGACCTCTTCACCCGCTTCAACCGCCATGACCCGGCGGCAATCTCGGCATTCGAATATATGTCCGGTGCCGGGATGGCCTTCGTCGCAAAGCATATCCCAGGTGCGACCATCCCGTTTGAGGCTGAGCATTACGCCCTCATTGAACTCGCCACCCCACGCCGCGATGCCCGCCTGCGCGAGTCGCTGGAAGGCGTGCTCGAGTCAGCCCTAGAGGATGAGATCGTCGTTGACGCGGTCATCGCAGAGAGCGAGGCGCAGCGCGGCGCGCTGTGGAAGCTGCGAGAGGAGCATGCCGAGGCGCAGAAACGCGAAGGCGCAAGCGTGAAAAATGATGTGTCCGTTCCAGTCTCTCGCGTGCCTGAGTTGCTCGCCCGCGCAGAGGTTGAAGCACAAAAGCTGATTCCCGGTATGCGGATGGTGCCATTCGGGCATATGGGCGACGGCAATATCCACTTGAATTTTGAGCAGCCGATTGATGCCAACCCGGCGGAATTCCTGACCCGTGATCATGACATCATGGACATGGTGGGCGAGATCGTGCGCGACCTTGATGGCTCCTTCTCGGCCGAACACGGCGTTGGCCGCCTGAAGCCCTACATGATGCCGTCTTGGCGCGGCGGCGCAGAGTTGGCGGCGATGCAGGCGATCAAATCTGCGCTTGACCCACTCGGACTAATGAACCCAGGCAAGGTTTTGCCGTAAATCAGCTCTATGGCTCAGCCCCGCTCGCCAGACGGGCTCAGTGCGGCTAGTGTCGCGACGAATTAGGAGCAACTCGCGCCAGTGCCGATTTCCACCACTCTTTCTCTGTATATCGCGCGGGTGTTCTCCCTGGCGGTGGTGGCAATGCTGGCCGGGCTTTCGGGGCTTGTCGGCTTGTTCGACTTTCTGGAATTGCTGCGCCGCTCATCGACGCGCCCAGACGCAACATTTGCGATCGTCAGTTCCATTGCTGGCCTGAGGCTGCCTTGGATTGGCATGCAGATCCTTCCATTCGCAGTGCTGCTTGGCGGCATTTTGGCATTTTGGCGTCTGACGCGATCATCAGAGCTTATTGTCGCGCGGGCTGCCGGGATTTCAGCTTGGCAGTTTCTCGCAGCACCAGTGACCTGCGCTTTTGCGTTGGGCCTCTTTGGAACGATGGTGATCAGCCCGATTTCTGCCGCGATGCGCGCGCGCGCGGAGGCGATGGACAACATCTATCTCCGCAATGGCGGCGGCCCCTTGGCATTGCCGGGTGGGCAACTTTGGTTGCGGCAATCCGACACCGCACTGGTGCCACAGGGTGTGGCAATCCTCCACGCGAACAATGTGCGCATGACCCGCGACGCGCTCTCGGCAACCGACCTGAGCC
>CAIZGT010000238.1 GCA_903932545.1 uncultured Rhodospirillales bacterium | reverse complement strand
TCCGCTGCCTTCGCCGCATCCATCGCCAGTTCGAAATCAGTGGCGACGATAGCGTTCACCGCCGGATTAATCGCCTCAATCCGCGCGATACAGCTCTCCATCAGCTCCACGGCGGCAAGTTGGCGCGCGCCGATCAGGCGGCGGGCGGTAACGGCGTCAAGATCGCAGGGCTGCATCGGACTCTCAGCAAAATGTTGAGAATCGAGCGTATACGCAAAAGCGCCACCACTGAAAGCCGCAAGGCTTCAATGGTGGCGTTCGCGGTATGGCACCAAAATCTCAACCACACGCAGGCGCGCGTGGCAGCTGGCTTTAGAAGCCTTCGCGTTCCAGCCGCTTGCGCTCCATCTTGCGGGCGCGACGCACGGCTTCTGCGGCCTCACGAGCGCGACGCTCAGAGGGCTTTTCAAAATGGCGACGGAGCTTCATCTCGCGAAAGATGCCCTCACGTTGCATTTTCTTTTTAAGCGCCTTGAGCGCCTGATCGACATTGTTGTCACGAACCAGAACCTGCACTTGGCCGCCATCTCCTGCCAACTCGTCACGCACCACAATTGGCGCGCGTTCGGGAAGCCCGGTCAGAACTCCAACCGGAAGAACGGCGCTATAGCATGACCATCCACCATCGCCAAAATGTTTTGCGCGCCTATATAGGAAGCTGAACCGAGACTAACGCATGGCCGCGATCATGCGCACAGCAGGAATCGAGACAATGAGCCACCCGGAGCGCAGCCTGGATCGAGACGCCGCCTTGGCGCTCGCACTTGACTTTATTCCCGAACATGGCTGGTCCATCGCCGCTTTGCGTGCGGCTGAGCCGGGATTGGCCGACCTCGATTTGCTGTTTCCAGGCGGGAGCAGCGATTTGCTCGAAGCGTTTTTCGACCTTGCCGACCGCCAAATGGAAGAAGACGCGGCGGCGGCCGATTTTGCTGGGTTGGGCCTCACCAAGCGAGTCCGCGCCGTGATAGCGCTGCGCCTCGCGCGCCAGCGCCCACACCGCGAAGCCGTCCGGCGCGCGCTGGGCGTGCTGGCCTTGCCGCGCTTCGCGCCGCTGGCGGCACGCATCACAGCACGAACCGTCGACTCAATTTGGCACGCCGCGGGCGATCAATCGTCGGATTTCAGCTGGTATACCAAGCGCGCTATCCTGGCCGCGGTTTACAGCGCCACCGCACTTTATTGGTTGCGCGATTTTTCCCAGGATGACGCCGACAGCTTGGCGTTCCTAGATCGCAGGCTGGCGGGCGTCGGCAAGATCGGCAAGGCGCGCGGCAGGCTCGCAAGCTTCGCCGCAAAGTTTCGTCGCCGCGGCGTCGATGAAACCGATCCGCTAACCGCTTCTTAAAGGGTCTGCGCCACGATACGCGCATGGGCGCATGGAGGTGGTGTGATGGCCGAGCCGGACGAGTTAATCTTTCACAACGGGCTGTCCACCGCCGCGGACCGGCGCAGGCCGGGGCGTCTGGCAGACGCCAGCCCAGAACTGCTGCCGCTGCTGCGTCAGCCTGCCTCGCTGGGCATTGAGGCGGCGCGTCTCGGTGAAAACACCACGCTCCTGCTCCCTGAGCGCATCCTGCATCGTCTGCACGATGAGCAGAACGCGGATGACAATCTCCGCGCCGCGCGTGGCGTGCTCACCGGCTTTGCCATCAGCCTCGGCTTTTGGCTGCTGTGCTTCGCCGCAATGGGGTGGTTTGCGGGCTAAAGCGGGTTACCCCGTCACAGCACCACCACCGCATCCCCCAACGCCATCGACCCACCTTCGATCACCTCGGCGTGCACGCCAAGGTCGGAATGGCCAAACAGAGCCTTCAACTCCAACACCGGATTGGCATCGCGCTCCGCCGTCGCCGGGTTCACTTGCGTCGCCGGGCACCGCACCGTGCGCTTGGTCACCCGCAGCCGCGCGCCACCCACCATAATCTCGCGTCCCACCCAGTCATTTTCCGCCCAAGCCGGTGCCCCGCTGAAATAAACATTGGCGCGAAACCGCATCTTATCGCGCGCCGCACCCTGCTTCGCCTCGAAATCCGCCAGGCTCGCCAAATTGAGCAAGCTCACCACCGGGCTGCGCTGGTCGCCGAACACATAGCCGGGAATATGATAAAATTGCGGCTGCCCCCGCGCCTCATCGCCCAGGAACGTCGTGAGCCAATCGGTCAATGCCGCCCGCCCCGCCGCGTGCAAAGGGCTCGCGGCAACGCTCGTCCCATCTGGCGCAACAATCGTCAGCATTTTGTCGTGCGTGTCGAAATGCGAGCGCAGGGCGGCGATGCGCGCGTTTGCCATCAGACACATGAAATTCGTCTTGTGGATCCAGGCCGGTGCCGTCGCATCAAACGGCGCATCACCTTGCGCCAGCGCAAACGCCCGATCCCACGGAATAGCACCCCCCGCGGCCACCGAAGTCAGCTCCAATGCCTCCGGCGACAGCCCCTTCACCGGGTAACGATAGATATGATCAATGCGCATATTCCGATCCTCGAAATCTCTCACCTTTAACACGATAACCGTCGTAGCATCTTGAGTCGTCAGGAATGAATACCCATCATTCCCATTGTTGGATAGATGCGTCGCCTCATCAGGGGCGTGTCGGTCTGTCGCCTAGAAAGGGACAAAACTATGGATATCGAGAAGTTCACCGACCGCGCCAAAGGCTTCCTGCAAGC
>CAIZGT010000237.1 GCA_903932545.1 uncultured Rhodospirillales bacterium | reverse complement strand
TGGCGGATTCCATCGAAAAACGCATTCGCGATCAGGCGGGCGTGGTTGCCAACATGCTGCTGGCACCGCAGACTGATGGCGATGTTGAAGAAGCTGAAGCTGCCGAATGATCTGCTCACGCCGCCCTCTGATGCGGCGATTGATGAGCTTGACCTGGAATTGATCGCGCATGCGCGGGCGGTGATTGCAAAACATCACCGTCCGTTCTGGCACACTGTGGCCGCCGCGTTGCGCGATGATGAAGGGCGGATTTGGACCGGGCTGCATCTTGGCGCCACAGTTGGGCGCTTGCAGATTTGTGCCGAACCTATCGCGCTTGGTCGCGCGCTGCTGGAAGGTGGTGGACGGATTGTTACCTCCGTCGCCGTGCGGCATCCAAAACCGGATGAGGACGATCAGGAGATTGCGGTGGTGGCGCCGTGCGGCGCTTGCCGGGAATTGCTCGCCGATTACGCGCCGGATGCCTGGGTGATTGTGCCGGGTGGGCGCAAGATGCGCGTGGCGACGTTGTTGCCGTTGCCGTATCGGCGTTAGAGCGGCTGCCCCTCAAACCGGGCAAACGCGCCCTCGGCGTAAACCACGCGCCCGCCGACCATCGTGAGCAGTGACGTCATTTCACCGATGGCCTCAACTGGCGTTGTTAGATAATCCGCACTTAAAACCGCCAGATCCGCGAGCCTGCCCACCGCCAGCGCGCCGGTTTCGGAATCGTCAAAGCCGAACCAGGCGCTGCCCTGGGTGTAGAGACGCAGCGCCGCCAGTCTGCTGGGAATCTCCTCAGGCGGACGCAGCGCGAGACCGCCAATGGTGCGGCCATCGAGCATCCATTGTAGGGCGATGAAGGGGTTTGGTGTCATCACCCGCGTGCCATCGGTGTCAGCGCCGATGCGCAGACCGCCGCGCTGGGCCGAGACAATCGGCGGCAATCCGCGTGCTAAGGCCTCGGCTCCGCGCGTGGCAAGGAAGGCTTCGCCGCGGAAATACAGCGCATCTTGCAGCAGCCAGCCCATGCCCAGTGCCTGCATCTGGGTGATGGTGGCTGCGGAGATGTCGTTGAGATGCGCGATGGACCAGCGCAGAACGGCGATGGGGATATCGGCGTTCACGGCCTCGATCACCTCCAGCAAATGATGCACCGAAGCATCGTCATACCACTGGAAATTCACCGACAGGCCTTGTTGCGCCGCCCAGCGCAGCACCTCGGTTTGATGCGATTTTTGCGCCTCGGTGGGGGATTCGTTGTCATACATCCCCCACGTGACATTGGCACCCAGCCCGATGAAACGCAGCATGTCATCGCCAAAGCCCATCGGCAGAAGGCGGGTGAGTTCGGCGAAATCGGCCTGTTCGGTGTTTGGGCGCGGGGCGCAGAGCGAGTAGCGGACGCGCAAACTGAGCTGATGTTGGCGCCAGAGGGTGAACAGCGGTTGGTAGTCTTCCAGGCTGAGATTGTAGCCGCCCTGATCGATAAAGCCGGTGAGGCCCAGGCGGTTGAGGCTGCGGAACAGCGCGCGCGTGGCGCTGAGTTGGGCGGGGAAATCCGGCTTGGGCAAAAG
>CAIZGT010000236.1 GCA_903932545.1 uncultured Rhodospirillales bacterium | reverse complement strand
TGTCCACCACGTCGCGCGGAATGCGGCAGGCGGTTACGGGTTGAAGGGCAACGGCATCGTGCTCGTATGCCGCCCCCACCAGAACTTCCAGCCCCACCGTGGCACCCGGACGCAACAAGCGCACGATCCGTTGCGAGCCATCCGCCCGACAATGCACCAGCTTGATAAGGCCGATGCGCAATGTGAACAGACTCCGACCGGGCTCTTCGGCGCGATACAGTGTTTGGCCCGCGGCAATATGGATCTCGTCGATTGGCTGATGGATCAGGTCGAAATCCTGTTCCTGCAAATCAGCAAACAGCACCAGCGCGCGCACCCCGCATGCCCGGCAATCTACCCGTCCCTTCCAGGCGGCTTCAATCTGGCTTGGCTTGACGAGGCACTCCGATACCGTGAGGTAATTATCTAAGCCGAAGCCTGGTCGAGGCAAATTGGACGTGGTCGTTCATGGACCGAGGCGCGATTGAAAGCAGTGCTATAGCAGCATGATGTTTATCATGTCCGCTATCAGCGCGGCGAAGGCAGATTGGTGCCGTGAGAAGTTTTCCATGCCGTACCAAACCCACCACCTGATGCTTGCCCGTGGCGGCAACCCGAACCCCTGACACAAAGCGGATAACACCTGAAGAGGAGCTAAGAAATGCCGATTTTTTCCGTCATAGGCATGACGTGCGGTCATTGCGAGAAGGCGGTCACCAACGCTATTCGGGCGTTGGACGCTTCTGCCGAGGTTCGGATTGATCGTCCGAATGGGATCGTAGACGTGACAAGTTCCGCATCGAACGAGGCCTTGTGCGCCGCCATTGAAGAAGAAGGCTACGGTGCGGTTGAAGTTTTTGCGGCAAAATGATTTGCACGCGTCTTGTGCAAAAGATACTTGAACCCAACAAATTTTGCTCCGCTGCACGACGACGATCTGTGACAGCGGTGCCCCAGTGGCTGTGGCGGCAGTGATGCCATCACAAAGAGATGGAGACCTTGGTGACAAGTGGTCTGCAAACTAACAACGTTATTATCATCGGGAGCGGGCTAAGCGGTCTCCGCTGCGCCACGCTGCTCGCAGTGGCCTCTTTTGGGTAGCTTTGTATCGGCCTATCGATCAACGCGGAAATGTCGCTGCAACCGGCCTTATCGCGGCAACGTCAAGGTCGCCCGTAAGCCGCCCTCAGGTCGGTTTGCCAGCGTGATTACCCCGCCATGGGCTTGTGCGATTGATTGTGCGATGGCCAATCCCAGCCCGGTGCCGCCAGTGTCGCGGCTGCGCGACTGCTCCAAGCGATAGAAAGGCTCGAACACCCGCTGCAACTCAGCTTCCGGGATGCCCGGACCGTTATCGTCGATGGTGATAACGATTGCGCCTTGTGTCGCGTTGAGCGTGGCGTGGGCGGCATGGCCATATTTCAGGGCATTGTCGAGCAGATTCCCCAACACGCGGCGCAGGCCGCCGGGCTGGCATTCCAGCACTTCCGGGGCGGCCGGTACCATCTCCACTGCCAGCCCGGCATCTTGCATGTCATCGATGATGGCGGCGAGCAGAGCGGTGATATCGGTGCGCCGCCAGGGCTCGGCCTTTGCCTCGTCGCGCGCGAATTGCAGCGTGGCGTCGATCATCGTGTCGAGTTCCGCGATATTGCCCAGCATGCGCTCGCGCTCGCCGCCGCTGCCCAAGGCTTCCACCCGCAGGCGCAGCAGGGTGAGTGGGGTGCGCAGGTCATGCGAAAGTGCTGCGAGCATGCGGGTGCGGTTTTCCAGCAGGCGTTGCAGC
>CAIZGT010000235.1 GCA_903932545.1 uncultured Rhodospirillales bacterium | reverse complement strand
TATGTTTGATTTGTGAAGTTGATACGCAGAATGATATGGTCTTTGCTATATTATTGATAACTAGCAAAGCATATGTATAGGACTTGGAGGTGGATTAGTGAGATGATGGCGGTTGGACTGGGCCATTATCTGGCCGTAAGCGCGATGTTGCTGGTGCTGGGGATCTTCGGGATCTTTATCAACCGCAAGAACGTGATCGTCATTCTGATGTCGGTTGAACTCATTCTGCTGGCAGTGAACGTCAATCTCGTCGCCTTCTCGGCCACGTTGGGCGATTTGGTGGGGCAGGTGTTTGCGATGTTCATCCTCACCGTCGCCGCCGCTGAGGCCGCGATCGGGTTGGCGATTGTGGTGGTTTACTTCCGCAATCGAGGCTCGATTGAGGTTGAAGACGTTAATATGATGAAGGGCTGAGCGCATGTTTTTCGCCATCGCCGTTCTGGCCCCATTGTTTGGCTCCACCGTGGCGCTATTGCTCGGCCGCCAGCTTGGAGACCGCGCCTCTCAGGCCATCACCATCGCCTGCATGCTGCTGGCATCCGTGTGTGGCGTCACCGCTTTCATCGATCTGATTTATGGCGGTGCGCCTGCTGGCGTGGTCTCGCTTGGCTCCTGGATCAATGCCGGATCGTTCCACACCGAATGGGCGCTTCGGTATGACGCGCTCTCCGCCTCGATGGTGGCGATGGTGACGTGCGTGGCCACGCTGATCCACATCTACTCGGTCGGCTACATGTCTGAGGACAAAGCGATTTGGCGCTTCTTCGCCTATCTCTCGCTGTTCACCTTCGCAATGCTGATGCTGGTTACCGCCGACAATCTGCTTCAACTGTTCTTCGGCTGGGAAGGCGTGGGTCTGGCGTCTTACCTCCTCATCGGCTTCTGGTATGAAAAGCAATCCGCGTGCGCCGCTGCGATGAAGGCGTTCATCGTCAACCGCGTGGGTGATTTGGGGTTCGCTGTCGGCATCGCGCTGATCTTCGCGGTTTTCGGCACCATCGAATTCACCGACATCTTTGCGGGCATCGCTGCACACCAGGCAACGGCATATCATGTGCTGGGCTTCGATTACCGCGCTTATGAAGTGATTGGCGTGCTGCTGTTCATCGGTGCGATGGGCAAGTCGGCTCAGCTTGGCCTGCACGTATGGTTGCCGGACGCGATGGAGGGGCCGACGCCGGTCTCTGCCCTCATTCATGCGGCAACGATGGTGACGGCGGGCGTGTTCTTGATGGCGCGGATGTCGCCGCTGATGGATTACGCACCGGGTGCGCTGCAATTCGTCACCTTCATCGGTGCATCCACCGCATTCTTCGCCGCGACCGTGGCCTGCACACAAAACGACATCAAGCGGGTGATCGCATACTCGACCTGCTCGCAACTCGGCTACATGTTCGTCGCCGCCGGTGTGGGTGCTTATCAGGCCTCAATCTTCCACCTGCTGACCCATGCCTTTTTCAAGGCGATGCTGTTCATGGGCGCGGGTGCAGTGATCCATGCGATGCATCACGAGCAAGACATGCGCAAGATGGGCGGGCTGTGGAAGCTGATCCCGATCTCTTACGCCGTGATGTGGATCGGCAACCTCGCCATTGCCGGTGTGCCGCCGCTTTCGGGTTATTTCTCCAAGGACGCCATTCTTGAGGCGGCTTGGGCGAGTGAAACCGCTGTGGGGCATTACGGGTTCTGGTGTTGCCTGATCGCGGCGTTCCTCACCGCGTTCTATTCCTGGCGTCTGCTGATCATGACCTTCCACGGCAAGCCGCGTGCCGACCATCACACGATGGAGCATGTTCACGAGAGCCCGTGGGTGATGTTGGCACCGCTCGGCGTGCTCGCCATCGGCGCAATCTTCGCCGGTATGGCGTTCCATGAGCAGTTGATCGGGCAAGATTGGAAGGCCTATTGGGGCAACGCAATCCAGACCGCGCCGTCCAATCATGTGCTGAAGCTGATGGAAGAAGTGCCAAGCTGGGTCTCGTTCGCGCCGACCGTGATGGGTGTGCTGGGCATTGCGCTGGCTTATCTGTTCTACATGTTCAAGCCGGAGATCCCTGGCCAACTGGCCACGCGGTTTGGCTTCATTTACCGTTTCCTGCTGAACAAATGGTATTTCGACGAGCTATACGGCTTCTTGTTCGTCCGCCCCAGCCTGGTGATTGCACGCGCACTGTGGGGTGTGGATGGGCAGGTGATTGACGGCATGCCGAACGGGATTGCCAGCCTGACCGTGTCGGGCTCCGGCCGGATGGTGAAGCTGCAAACCGGCTCGATTGCCAATTACGCTTTCACGATGCTGATCGGGGTTGTTGTCCTGGTCGCCGTCTATCTCCTGTTCCGGTGATAAAATGACCGACCTTGGATACCCGCTGCTCTCGATCCTAACCTTCCTGCCGCTGGTGGGGGTGGCAATCATCCTATCCGTGCGCGGCGACGAGGCGACGATGGCCGCCAATGCGCGGTGGACGGCATTGTGGACCTCGCTGGTGGTGTTCGTGCTGAGCCTCGTGCTCTGGCAGAAATTCGACCGCAGCTTCGCAGGCTTCCAGTTCGTCGAAAGCGTGGCGTGGATGCCGGAAGTTGGCCTGAATTATAAAATGGGCGTGGACGGCATTTCGGTGCTGTTCGTGCTGCTCTCCACCGCACTCACCCCACTTTGCATCCTGGCAAGCTGGGAGAGCATCACCACCCGCGTGCGCGACTATATGGTGGCGTTCCTGGTGCTTGAGACCATGATGATCGGCTCGTTCTGCGCGCTCGATTTCCTGGTGTTCTACATGTTCTTCGAGGGCGTACTGATCCCGATGTATCTGATCATCGGCATCTGGGGCGGCGCGCGCCGTGTGTATTCGGCGTTCAAATTCTTCCTCTACACCCTGGTTGGCTCGCTGCTCATGCTGCTGGCGATTTTGGCGATGTGGAACCATGCCGGGACCACTGATATCGCCACACTCATGCTGGCGCATTTCCCAGCTGGCATGCAGACTTGGCTATTCCTCGCCTTCTTCGCCTCCTTCGCCGTGAAGGTTCCAATGTGGCCAGTCCACACATGGCTGCCGGATGCGCATGTTGAAGCGCCAACGGCTGGTTCCGTCATCCTGGCGGGCGTTTTGCTGAAGATGGGCGCCTATGGCTTTCTGCGCTTCTCAGTGCCGATGTTGCCGCTGGCGGCTGAGCAATTCGCGCCGTTTATCTATGCACTTTCGGTCGTGGCGGTGATCTACACCTCACTCGTCGCGTTCGCGCAGACGGATATGAAGAAGCTGATCGCCTATTCCTCGGTGGCGCATATGGCCATTGTGACCATTGGCATATTCACCTTCAACGCCCAGGGCATTTCTGGCGCGCTGTTCCAAATGCTTTCGCACGGCGTGGTCGCTGGCGCGCTCTTCCTCTGCGTTGGTGTCGTTTACGATCGCATCCATACCCGCGAAATCGCTCGTTACGGTGGTCTGGCGCAGCGTATGCCCGCGTATGCGTTGGCGTTTATGTTGTTTACCATGGCCAGTATCGGGTTGCCGGGAACGGCTGGATTCGCGGGTGAAGCTTTGGTGCTGATCGGCTCGTTCAAGATCAACATTTGGCTGGCACTGCTGGGCGGCACCGGGATGATACTTGGTGCGGTTTACATGCTCTATCTCTATCGCCGAATCATTTTCGGGGTGCTGAACAAGCCCGATCTGATGAACATTCTTGATCTCAACCCGCGCGAAATTCTGATCTTCGCGCCGTTGGTGATTCTCACGCTTTGGATGGGTGTTTATCCGACGAGCTTTACGTCGTTCTTTGATGCGACGGTCGCCACACTGGTTGACCATCATCAGGCGGCGCTTGCCGCCACCACCAAGCTGGCCGGGGTTGTGCGCTAATGAACTGGACCATCGCGATCCCAGAAATCGTTCTGGCCGTTCTCGGCATGGCGATTTTGATCTTCGGCGTTTTGCGCAAGCAGGACAGCTTCCATATCTGCTCGATGCTCACCATCGGCGCCTTCGTGGTCACCGCGGCGCTGGTGCTCTCCGGCAGCACCGGGCTGGGCTTTAACGGCCAGTATCTTGCCGACCCGTTCGCGCTGTTCATCAAGATTGTGGTGCTCGCCGCCTCACTGCTCGGCGTGGTGGTCTCGCTCGACTACAACGAACACGAGAACATGCGCCGCTTCGAGTTCCCAGTTCTGGTGCTCTACGCCACCGTGGGCATGATGATCATGGTCTCAGCCTCGAATCTGATGACCCTGTATCTCGGCGTGGAACTCAACGCGCTGGC
>CAIZGT010000234.1 GCA_903932545.1 uncultured Rhodospirillales bacterium | reverse complement strand
GGCTGTAGCTCAGTTGGGAGAGCGCGTCGTTCGCAATGACGAGGCCAGCGGTTCGATCCCGCTCAGCTCCACCATCGAAACACTGGTTACGCTGCAGCGATGCTGCAGTGTTTACTCCGCATAGAATGCGCCGTTGCTTGTGACATTTTGACAATCGCCTGATCAACTGGCCGCGAAAATCGTTGGCTGGCGGGCTTCCTGATTGACCTTTTACCATCGGTTCAGTTATCAAGTTCATAAGAGATTGGGATTGAGTTCCGATGAAACCTACTTTTAGCATTTTGGCGGCGTTTGCCGTGATTTTCGGAGCCACGGCGTCTGCCCAGGCGCAGGTCGGCGTTAACCTGATTCAGGACGGCTCGTTTGCATCTGCCATTGGTAGCGATGGTTGGACGGCAAACAATGCAGGTGGTGAGACCATCACCAACGGCACCCAAGCGGGTCTTTCATCGCCGCCGTTCAGTGCGTCGCCTTATACTGGCGTGAACGCACCGTCATTTACCAATCTCGCGCCGTTGACGTTTGCGGTGTTCAACGAGGGCGGTGGAACGAACTACGCCTATCTCAGCCAGACTTTCGCCACCACCAAGGGCACCGCGTATCTGCTCACGTTCAACTATTTCGGCTTTGGGCTGGCGTCGGGAGCAGGCGTTAATATCGAGGCGGAAATCTCAGACGTAACGTCACCGCTGTCGTTTAATCCGGTGTACACAACGCCGTCCAACGTCACACCGTCCACGAATTTTTCCAGTGGCATTCTGACGGTCAATCTCACTTTCACCGGCAACGGCGACGTGTTCGAGTTGGACATCGCGGATGTTTCAAACAGCGGGGCGACCAACCTGCCCCTGGTCAGCAATGTGTCGGTAGTGGACGTGCCTGAGCCGATGTCGCTCGCCATGATGGGTGTGGCGCTGGTAGGCCTCGGTGTGGCTCGAAACCGTCGCCGCGTCTGAGCACGACGCTGTTACATTGCTCTGAATGAAATCGCCCGACCAGCGGAGCTTGCCATCGCGCGAAGATCCGACGCGCGACGGCGCGTTCGACCTTCTTGACTCAACCCTGATCCGGCATCGCGCGCTCGATGAAGCGCTGGGCCATCTTGCCGATCTCGACCCACGAGATCGTGCCGCCGCGCATCGCATCGCCGCCTCAGTGCTGCGGCGGCTGGGTTCTCTTGATGCGATCCTTGAGCCGCATTTGAAAAAAGCGCCGCCGGATCCGGTTCGCAACATTCTGCGCATCGGTGCGGCAAGCCTGTTGCTGCTCGAAACGCCCGCCCATGCCGCCGTTGGCACCTGTGTGGCCATGGCCCGCAGACGGGGGCTCACACCGTTCGCAGGCTTGGTCAATGCTGTGCTGCGCCGCGTGTCGGAAACTGGGGCGGAGACGCTCGAACAACTCGACGGCCCTCGGCTCGATACCCCGGCCTGGCTCTGGGCCTCGTGGGGCAATGCCGCACGCGGGATTGCAAAGGCGCATCTGCATGAAGCGCCGCTTGACATCACCCTGCTGCCCGGTGCCACTCCGCCGGAGGGCGCCGAAGACTTGCCGACCGGCTCGTATCGCTTGCCAGCCGGCACTCGCGTGACGGAGTTGGCTGGCTTCGATGCCGGCCAATTCTGGGTGCAAGATGCCGCTGCCGCGTTGCCTGCGATCCTGCTGAAGCCGCAAAAGGGTGAGCGGATCGCCGATTTATGTGCGGCACCGGGTGGCAAAACCGCGCAACTCGCCGCAGCCGGTGCTGAGGTCACAGCCATAGAGTTGCACGCCCCGCGCATTGTGCGGC
>CAIZGT010000233.1 GCA_903932545.1 uncultured Rhodospirillales bacterium | reverse complement strand
CCGCATGCTATGCGACCTGGAAAACCACCAGCTATGCCGAGCGCGCGAAAATCGTCAAACGCGCGGCCAAGCTGCTGCACGAACAAGCCGACCATTTCGCCCATGTCATGACGTTGGAGATGGGCAAACGGATCAGTGAGGCGAAAGGGGAGGTCGAGTTCAGCGCGCAGATCCTTACCTATTACGCGCAGAACGCCGAACGCTTCCTTGCCGATGTGCCGCTGCATCCAAGCCAAGGCGAAGGCCATATGGAAAGCAGCCCAATTGGGGTGGTGTTCTGCGTGGAGCCTTGGAATTTCCCGTATTACCAACTTGCCCGCGTTGCTGGCCCGCATTGCATGGCGGGCAACACCATCGTGGTGAAGCACGCCGGTTGCGTGCCGCAATGCGCGATTGCGTTCGAGAAGCTTTGGATCGATGCCGGAGCGCCGCCTGGCCTTTATACCAACTTGCTAATTTCTCACGAACAATCCGAAATGATTGTCGATGACCGCCGCATCAAGGGCGTCGCACTCACTGGCAGCACGGCTGCCGGGCGGATCGTTGCGGCGTCGGCTGGCCGGAACCTTAAGCCGTCCTCGATGGAACTCGGCGGCAGTGATGCATTTATCGTGCTCGAAGATGCTGACATCGCGCACACCATCAAATGGGCGCTTTGGGGGCGGATGTATAATTGCGGTCAAACTTGTTGTGCGGCCAAACGGTTCATTGTGGTGGAAGCGGTGGCGGACAAGTTTCTGGCAGGCTTCAAGCTGGCGATGGGCGCATTGAAGGCAGGCGATCCGATGGACGAGGCTACCACAATGGGGCCGCTGTCCACTGAAGCCGCTGTGGTGCAGCTGCTGGCTCAAGTGGATGTGGCAGTGCAGCACGGGGCCAAGGTTGAACTGGGCGGCAAGCGCATTGATCGCCCAGGTGCGTTTATGGAGCCAACGATCCTGAGCAACGTTGAGCCCGGCAACCCGGCGTTTCGTGATGAGTTTTTCGGCCCGGTGGCGATGTTCTTCCGAGTGAAGGACGAGGCAGCGGCAATCGCTTTGGCCAATGACTCTGATTACGGCCTTGGTGGCTCGGTGTTCACACAGGATGTCGCGCGCGGCAAGCGTGTGGCGAGCCAGGTTGAGACCGGCATGATGTTCATCAACAGCATCTCGTGGTCTGATGCCGATCTCCCGTTCGGCGGCATCAAAGACTCCGGCTACGGGCGCGAATTGGGCAATATGGGCATCCAGGAGTTTGTTAACAAAAAGCTCGTTCGCTACATGGTGGCCGATGCGCCGGTCTGACGCTGCCGCGCAGCGCGGGTGATGATTGATGGTGCGCGGACCCAAGGCTTGACCATGCTCAACACACAAGTTGCCTTGCTTACAGTGGCGCAAATGGGTGAGGCGGATCGGCTTTCGGTCCAATCCGGCATCAGCGACACCACATTGATGGAGAACGCGGGCGATGCTGTCGCCCGCGCGATCCAACAGCGATGGTCGGTGCGGCCAGTTGTTGTGCTGTGTGGGCCGGGCAACAATGGCGGAGATGGTTTTGCCGCCGCCCGCCATCTGGCGGATGCCGGATGGCCGGTGCGTGTCGCCCTTTTGGGGAATGCAGAACGTCTAAAGGGCGCGGCGCTGCACAATTGCCGCCTGTGGCGCGGCATAATTGAGCAATTGCATCAAGGCGTGCTCGACGGGGCGGAGTTGGTGGTCGATGCGCTGTTTGGCGCCGGTCTCAGCCGCACGCTCAGCGGAGACGCCGCTGCCATTTTGACCGAGGTGGCACTGCGGGCATTGCCGGTTGCCGCCATCGACGTGCCGAGCGGCGTGATGGGCGATACCGGCGAGAATTTGGGCGGGATCGCCGCCACACTCACCGTCACGTTTTTTCGCAAAAAACCTGCCCATGTTTTGTTTCCGGGGCGGTTGTTGTGCGGCGATGTGGTGGTGGCCGATATCGGCACGCCTCCGTCAGTGCTCGACAGCATCGGACCCACCGCGTTTGAAAATCATTCTGCGCACTGGCGCGGCGCAATGCCGCGTCCGACGCATGCGGGCAATAAATTTACGCGCGGCCACGCCCTTATCTCCGGCGGCTATCCGTTGACCGGAGCCGCCCGCATGGCCGCGCGTGCAGCAGCGCGCATTGGGGCAGGGCTGGTGACAGTCGCGGTGTCGGAGCAGGCGCTGCCGATTTATGCCGCGGCACTCACCAGCGTGATGGTGGCACCGATCATCGGGGCGGAGGACTTTGCCCATCTGCTGGCCGATCGCCGCATCACCGGCTTTCTGATCGGCCCCGGGGCGGGGCTTGGCTCGCACACGCGCGGGCGGGCATTGGAAATGCTTGCCACCGGGCGGGCAACGGTGATCGATGCCGACGCCATCTCCTGCTTCAAAGACGAGACCTCTGCATTGATCCGCGCAATCAGCGGTCCCTGCGTGATAACGCCGCATGAGGGTGAGTTCAGCCGCGTGTTTGATGTCACCGGCGATAAGCTTACCCGAAGCCGCGCTGCCGCCGGTTCCAGCAATGCGGTCATTGTCCTCAAAGGTGGCGACACAGTGATCGCAGCCCCGGATGGACGGGTGATTATCAACACCAACGCGCCGCCAACACTTGCCACCGCAGGCGCTGGTGATGTGCTGAGCGGGATCATCCTTGGGCTGCTCGCACAGGGCATGGAGCCATTTCTTGCTGCCGCCGCCGCGGTGTGGCTGCATGGCGCCGCCGCCACCGCGTTCGGGCCTGGCCTGCTCGCTGAAGACTTACCGGATTTGCTGCCCGGCGTGTTGGGTCACCTCGACGCGCAGCTCATAGTTTCAAGGAAATAGAGCCGTGCGCGCAATTGTGCCAACCTCGTGAACGCCAGCATGTTCGGATGGTTCGAAATCGTGCTTCTGGGTTGTGCCGCCATTCTGCTGGTGCTGCGTGTGTTGCCATATTCCCGCGCTTATCATCCGCTGCTCGGCGGTGGTTGCATGTTGCTGCTAATCACCGCCCTGTTCCCACGCACCGACAATCCGCTCGGACGGTATCTGTTTGGCGAAACGGCCGAGAGTTTACGCCTGCCGCGTGAGATATTCGGGGTGGTGTGGTGGGTTCTTGGCGCGTGGCTGCTCAAGAGCCTCCTTGAGCTCGGTCTGCGCCGTACGCTGTTCCCCGAGACTGACGAGCCACAAGCCCGCCGCCTGTTTGCCGATCTGGCGAAGGCGCTGATCTATGTGCTCGCCTGCGTCGGCATTGTCGGCACTGTGTTCAACGAGCCGGTTTCAACCTTTCTGGCCACTTCCGGCGTTCTGGCGATTGTGCTGGGCTTGGCGTTCCAGAACACGCTGGGCGACGTGCTGGCGGGCCTTGCGATCAATATTGAGCGCCCATTCGGGGCGGGGGACTGGATTACATTGCCCGGCACCGTCACCGGCCAAGTCATGCAGGTGAACTGGCGCGCAACGAGGCTGCGCACCTGGGCACATGACATCGTGGTTATCCCCAACAGCGTGGCCGCACGCGCCATTGTCACCAATCACAGTCGCCCCTCAGGGCCGCATCGTTGCATCATCAACCTCAAAGTTGATCTCAGCACCGCACCGTCACGCGTGATCGAAGTGCTGCTGCAGGCGGCGAAGACGAGCCCGGACGTGGCCCGTGGAACTGAGCCGTTGGCGCTGGCCTGTGGCTTCACCGACTGTTTGATGGAATATCAACTTGCCTTTGCGGTGGAGAGTTTCGTCCTCGCCATGCCCGCTAAATCCGCCATGCTGGTTGGGATAAGCGCGGCGTTCCAGCAGCACGGCATTGGCATCGGCGCATTGGCAATGCAGGTGCAGCTTCTATCAACGGCAACCTCGCGCAGCCCCCCCGCCCCTTAGATCGCCGCCCTCTAGTTGGCCAGGGCTTCATCAATCAGGCGGATCGCATTTGCCGTGTCACCACGGCCCAACGCCTCGCGCGCATCGGTGATCAGGCCAACGCGGGGCGCGTTGCTCGGAGCGATGCTACCATTGGGTGGGATGACGCGGTTGAGCATGCGGCTTTGTGCCATCTCCAGCGCCTGCTGCGCCTGACCGGTGCGACCAGTGGCGACCAGATCGGCGCGGGCTTCCAGCAGGTAGGCGGTGGGCGTGTCGTTGTCACCGAGGCTGCTGCTCGGCAGCGTCGGCGCAATGTCGCTGTTCGTAGAAGCCGGCGCGATATTGCTCGCCTTGTTGGACAGAGGCAGCGATTGACCTTGGCCGGGCGTGTGGCCGGGTCGTGCACCGTCAATCGTGGTCGCTTGCGGGAGCGTTTGCGCATAGGAATGCGGCACGCCCAGGGTGAAGCCGATAAGGCTGAACGCGATAAAACCATTCATGATGATGACTTTCTTGCTGGCGCGCCGATATTGCTGCCGTGATATGACAGTAAAATCCGCCGTTAAAATTCGTATTGCAATAATAATAGCAGTGTATAGGTATATTCCGTCCGTGAAATAGCGATCTTCAAAGGCCGGATGTTTCAATGCCGATCAATAATAAATGATAGATTGTCATATCTGACCACATTGAAGGCGGATCGGGTGTCGTAGCAAAGCAGTATTGGGTGTTTTCCGAGCCTGCCTGCCTCTGCCGGGAGGTGGCTATCTGCAGATGGAGAATCCGCCGCGCTGGCTGGTCTGGCGCAATTTTGGAACTCTCCCAAAAGGGAAATCACACCATGGCACACACTGATAAGCATCCAGCCGTAGCGCCGCATCTGGCTGCGGCTGCATCACACGAAGCTGCTGCACATGTCCATCATAACGCAGCGAACGCGCACATGGCTGGCCACGCTGACACTGCCAAACACGCTGCCACGGTTGCGCATGAGCACAGTGAAACGGCTGCCAAGCACACCGTCGCGGCACACACCGCTTCGCACAAATAGTCTCGCCTGATCGGCAATCGGCGCGACTGCGTCCTGGCACGTTATGGTCGCAGTCGCGCCGATTGCTGTTTCGTATTCCCCCACAAAAGGACATGGATCATGAACAAAGACCGCATTGAAGGCAGCACAACGAAGGTTGTTGGCAGCATCAAAGAGACCGTTGGCAAAGCTTTAGGCGACGCCAAGCTCGAGGCCGAAGGTCGGATCGACGTTGCAAAGGGTAAGCTGCAGAACGCTACGGGCGGGCTCAAAGACGCGTTGAAGAAGTAATTCCCAACGGCGCACACGAAACGGAGGATTGGCAATGAAATATTTAACCCGCCTTCTCGCCGGCGCGGGCATCGCGCTTGCAGCGATCAGTGGCACCGGCCTCTACCCCGCAACCGCCCACGCCCAAGGTGCGCCGCAGACGGTCGCTTTGATGCGGGTCGATCCCACCACGCTTGCGACCGGCTACCGTGCGTCAAAACTGCTTGGAAGCTCGGTGAAGAACGAGACGGATGAGGTGATCGGCACAGTAGATGATCTCATCATCACCAGTTCAGCCCAGGTGCCGTTTGCGGTGCTCTCGGTGGGCGGGTTCTTGGGTATCGACAAGCGTTACGTGGTGGTGCTGGCCAGTTCGTTGAGCGTGGTGGATACGCATCTGCTGTTGAAGGGCGCCACCAAGGACACGCTCAAGGCGTTGCCTTCATTCCAATACGCTTACTGATCGCAATACCGTTACTTTGGAGAGCTCGCATGAATTTCGGAACAATACTACTTATCGTACTCATTTTGTTTCTGATTGGCGTCTTTCCAACTTGGCCGCATAGCATGAACTGGGGTTACTATCCGGCTGGCGGCCTGGGCACGATCATCGTGATTGTTCTGGTATTGATGCTGATCGGTGCGCTGTAGCCACCACGGTCGCGCTACAAAAAAAGGGACGGCGATGCAGCGCCGCCCCTTTTTGCGTCCTGTGTGGTGATCAGGCCTTGCGCCAGAACCAGCTCATTCTGATCGGCTTCTGATAACCGGCTGCAAGCGCCGCGTCCGAAAAGCCCATGGGCACGATGTCGCTTAGCAGAGCCACGTCTTCATCGTCGTGCATATTGCGCCATGCTTCGACGATCGGAGGCCTGATTTTGGAAGTGTTGGTGGCCTGCTTGCGTCTGACACCGTCGTACATGGTCATTACCCCATCGCGTCAATCTTGAATGGCAAGCGGAAGATTAGGGGTGGTGAGCCGCGCCAAACAGAATCGGGAATTACGTAACATCCGCCATGGGTGGATTCCGAACCTGCCGGGCGATTTGGTTTCGCTTCTACCTTGAAGCTCATGCGAAACGGTTCAGCCCGGAGCTTTTCAATGTCCGCAATCACCCAATCGCCCGTGCCGCAAACCAGCGCCAAGCCATTCGATTCCAACGGCACCGCGCGCGCTTATCTGATCGGCGGCGGTATCGCCTCAATGGCAGCCGCGGCGTTTTTGATCCGTGACGGTGATCTGGAGGGTCATCGCATTACCATCATCGAGGAAAGCGGGTTGCTCGGTGGCAGTCTCGACGGCGCGGGTTCGGCCGAGCGTGGCTATGTCTTGCGTGGCGGGCGGATGCTGGAGAGCAAGTATCTTTGCACCTACGCGCTGTTCGACAGCATTCCAGCACTCAGCGGCGGCAAGACGGTAACGCAGGAGATTTTTGACTGGAATGCGACGATGCAAACGTCGTCCAAATCCCGACTGGTGCGCGACGGCGCGCGGGAGACCGCACCGGGTCTTGGGCTGAGCGAGCATCACATTCTGACGATTGAGCGGCTGGCGTTGGAGCCGGAGCAATTCCTCGCCTCCACCAGTATCGCCGAACAATTCGACCCAACGTTTTTCGAAACCAATTTCTGGTTCCTTTGGTGCACCACCTTCGCGTTTCAGCCTTGGCATAGCGCGGTTGAGTTTAAGCGTTACTTGGTCCGCTTTGCCCATATGGTCTCTGGCATCAGCCGGCTGGAGGGGATCATGCGCACCCCGTTCAACCAATTCGATTCAATGGTGCGCCCCCTGCACAAATGGCTGGATGAGCGCGGCGTGGTGTTCCTGCTCAACACCGCAGTGACCGACCTGCAATTTGCGGATCACGTGGGCGATCACGCGGTGGTACGTATCGACACCGCCTTGGGTGGTGTTAGTGGCCAGATTGCAGTGGGGCATGACGATCTGGTGATCGTGACCCTCGGCTCGATGACCGAGGGCTCTAGCCTCGGTGACAGCGAGACCGCGCCAATCCTGAATTCCAAAGCAGACGGTGGCGCGTGGACGCTATGGGAGAAGATTGCCAATGAGCGGCCGCTCTTCGGTCGGCCCAGCGTGTTCTGCGACCATATTGCGCAGTCCAAATGGCTGTCATTTACCGTCACTTTGCACGATGTGGCGTTTCTCAAGCTGGTGATGGAATTCACCGGCAATGTGCCAGGTGAAGGTGGGTTGATCACTTTTGCGCAGTCACCCTGGCTGGCGTCCATCGTCATCCCGTTCCAGCCGCATTTCATCGGCCAGCCGGAGAATGTGACCGTGTTCTGGGGCTATGGCCTGAAAATGGACACGCTCGGCACTTTTGTGGCCAAGACGATGCCTCAGTGCAGCGGGCGGGAGATCATGACAGAGATCATTGGCCATCTGCATCTGCAGGCACAGGCGGCGCGCATATTGAAGGATGCGATCGTCATTCCCTGCATGATGCCGTTCATCACCAGCCAATTCCTCTGCCGCAGCCTGGGTGATCGGCCTGCGGTGATCCCGCAAGGCACACGCAATCTCGGCTTCGTGGGCCAGTTCTGCGAAATGCCGGACGATGTGGTGTTCACAGTCGAATACTCGATCCGCGCGGCGCAACTTGCGGTTTACAGCCTGCTGGGCCTGAACCGCGTGCCACCCGCCGTCTATAAAGGCGCGTTCGACCCACGCGTGCTCTATCGGGCCTTCATGGCGCTGCATGACATCAAATCCTGAGACGATGACGCAAAACCGCTTGGCGTCGGTGAAGATTTCGAGCACGCCGAAAGGGCTGACGCTGTGCTTCGCCGGCCCGCTGGACGCGACCAGCGTGGCCCCCTTGTGGTTGCGCGTGCAACACGCTGCGATGAATACGTCAACCGCGTTGACCATCGATCTGGCGCAGGTGCCGAGTTGTGATACGGCGGGGGCGGCAATGCTGTTGCAGGCTGAGCGCAATCATGGCGGCACGGCAGTATTCAGTGGGGCGACGTCGGGGGTGGAGCTTGTGCTTAACCGCATTCGCCCCGCTGCAGCTGTCGCGCCGCCGCGCCCGCTTGCCCAGGGGCCGGATTGGTTGGCGGTCATGGCGGACGCATTTCGCGGGCTAGGTGATGCGGTGGCGACACTGGGCCAGATCGCGGTAACAATTGCCCGCCTGCCGAGCCGGTTGCGGATGTTCCGCTGGGCGGATTTCCTAGGGGCTGCGGATGCGGCGGGGGTGCAGGCAATCCCTTTGGTGGTGCTGCTCGGCACTTTGATCGGGCTTATCCTGGCGTTTCAGTCGCTCGTGCCGATGCGTCGGTTCGGTGCCGATATATATGTCGCCAATCTGGTGGCGGTCGGGCTGATCCGGGAATTGGGGCCATTGCTGACCGCTGTCATCCTCTCGGGTCGTTCCGCCTCTGCCTTTGCGGCTGAGATCGGCACGATGAAGGTCAACCAGGAACTCGACGCGCTCACCACAATGGGGGTGGATAATACCACGATGCTGGTTCTGCCCCGCCTGTTCGCGGCGGTGCTGGTGATGCCAGTGCTGACGGTGCTGATGGAACTGTCCGGCTTGCTCGGCATGTTGCTGGTGCTGGTCGGCAACGGCATTCCGCCGGTGACAGTGCTGCACGCGGTGGCGCACGCCGTGGTGCCTGGCGATCTGTTCGGCGGCTTGTTCAAATCGCTGTTGTTTGGTGCGGCCGTGGCGGTGATTGGCTGCCGGTCCGGGCTTGCGACTGGGCAAGGCCCACGCGCGGTGGGGCAATCCGCTACCGCCGCTGTGGTGGGCGGGATCGTGGCCACCGTCGCACTCGACGGCCTGATGGCAGTGCTGTTCAACCGGCTGGGGATTTAGGCCATGGGTAGCGTTGTCTCCGTTGAGCATGTCGGCCAGAGCTTCGGCGGCCGCACGATCTATGCCGACGTCTCGTTTGAGGTGCAGAGCGGCGAGGTGTTTGCCATCCTTGGCGGTTCCGGCTGTGGCAAATCGACATTGCAGCGGCAAATGGTGGGATTGCTGCCGCCATCCACCGGCAAGGTGCAGGTGCTTGGTCAGGAGATGTATCCCACCGATGCGGACGTGCTGACCCGGATTGGCGTGATGTTCCAAGGCGGCGCGTTGTTCGGATCGATGAACTTGTTGCAAAACGTGATGCTGCCGCTGGAAATGCATGCCGACCTGCCTGCTGACGCTCGCGCCGAGATTGCGCGGGTGAAGCTCGGTTTGGTGGGCTTGGCGGATGCGGTGGCGCTGATGCCGAGTGAAATCTCCGGCGGCATGAGCAAGCGCGCTGCCATCGCGCGCGCCATGGCGCTCGACCCGCCGCTGCTGTTTCTTGATGAACCCTCCGCCGGGCTTGATCCGATCACTGCGGCTGGGCTGGACCGGCTGATCCTGGATCTGCGCGATGAGATGGCGATCACCTTTGTGCTGGTGACACACGATCTTGCCTCGATCCTGGCGATCGCGGATCGCTGCGTGATGCTCGATGCCGCACGCGCCAGCGTGATTGCTGCGGGAGATCCTCGCGTGCTGCGCGATGAAAATACCGACAAGGTTGTGCATGCCTTCTTCCACCGCGAGATGGTAGCGGCGTGAGCAGCAAAGCAACCTTCCTGCGCGTGGGCGTGTTGATGCTGGCGGGGCTGGCTGCGATTATCGGGCTCATGCTGTTTTTCAGCCGCGATCAGGTACGTGACGGGCGGAAATTCGAGAGCTATTTCCAAGATTCCGTCGAAGGCCTCGATGTCGGCGCGCCGGTGAAGTTCCGTGGCGTGAGCCTGGGGCACGTCACCCAGATTGGCTTGGTCAGCGTGCTCTATCCAACGGAAGTGCCGGTTCAGCCAAAGAGTGTGGCAAGCCAGCAGAGCCTCCAGCTTGTGGTGGTGCGCTACACCATCGACCCGGCGAAATCTGGCACGGTGCCTGACCCGAGCCGGTATAGCGAGCTTGGCCTGCGCGCGCGGGTGGCCAGCCAAGGGATCACTGGGATTTCCTATATCGAGCTCGATTTCGTCAATGCGGCGCTGTTCCCGGTGGCCTCTGTGGCCTGGACGCCGCGAGACGACGTTGTGCCTTCAATGCCGAGCACCATCACCCAGGTGCAAGACGCCGGGCAGGCAGTTCTCGCAAAGCTGCAGGCGCTTGATCTCCAAACCTTGATTGAGACCGCGCAATTGGTGATGGACGATCTCGATGGGCAAATTTTGGCGGCCGATGTGCCCGGACTTTCGGATGAGTTGAAAGCCACCTCGGCGTCGATACGCCAGTTGATCGACGGCAAGCCGACCCAGGAACTGCTCAGCTCGGCGCATGAGGATGTCGCCAAACTCGCCAAGCTGATCGAGCAATTGCAGCGCACCGCCACCCGTGCAGATGACGGTTTGGCCGATCTGCAACAGCGCCTCGACCCGTTGCTACGCGACGCCGCAAATTTTACCGCCAATCTGCGTGAGACCAGCCAGAGCCTGCGCAGCGATCCGGCGGCGCTGCTGCTCGGCGGGCCACCACCGCGTGGAACGCCGGCGCGATGAGCTTCACACGGCGTAATGCGATGCTGCAGGCCGCGCAAGCCGGGCTACTGTCGGCCTGTGGCCTCTCAGAGCGGCCTTTCGTGGAGCAGCGACGCTGGCCGATGGCGGTGCCGCGATCTTCGATCCTCCCAGCGCGCATCGGCGGCAAGACAATCGAATTGCGGAAGTTGCGTGCGGGTCCAGGGCTGGAGGGTGATGAGCTGCAAATTGTAAAGGCAGATGGCAGTCTCGCGCTGCAATTCTATGAACGCTGGTCGGTGCCGCCTGCCGATGGTGTTGAAGGATGCTTGATGCTGTGGCTCAACCAATCCGGGCGGTTTTCGGCGGTTCTGCCCCAAGGCAGCCGAGCGATCGCGGATATCACGTTGGAAGGCAGCCTGACCTCCTTGCATATCGATCTCGCGCAACGTCGTGCCGAAGCAGTGATCGCCTTAACCGCTATCGATCTGCGCAGTCCTGGTCGCAAGATTTTGATGCAGTCGAACTTCACCGGCAAGGCAGACCTGATCAACGGCCAGCCCGCCGACCAAGTGCACGCTCAGCTTGCGGCGCTATCGGAGGTGTTTGATCAGATTGAAAACGCCATTCCGTGAAAATTAGAAAAAATAATTTACGTGAGTTTTCAAAATTTTTGAGAAATAACGATTAGGACTCCCAATCGTAATATTTATTCAATTCTGCTTGGTATGCCGCGTCCACCAGTGTTTCCGGCTTCCACGGCGGGCTGGAGCGGATTTTGGCCTTGGTGGTGTCGATCCGGATTTTCTGGTCGGGATACTCGATATGTGTCACCGCGAACGGCGATAACAAAACGTGCTGGCCGATCCACCAATTGCTGGTGTCAACAATCACATAGCGGATCAGCCAGGAGGCATCGTCAACCAGCAGATCCTGCACATGGCCGATATCGCCGTCATTGGCGTGGACGTGATAGCCCTTCACCTCGGCAATGCTGCGCAGATGTGGATCACCTGCATCGAGGTGAAACCCTTCGCCGGCTGCTCCGCGCAACGTGTCGCGGTCGAAGAACATGACAGGTTCCAGATCAGCAACCATGGTGCCCTGGCCATAGGAACTGCCTCCCCAGGCCGGATCCCAGTCATAATAATCGTAAAGACTCTTCTCCTGCTGGAGCGAGACCGGGCGGTCGGTTAAACTGCCGGGCGCGTCGAGGATGGTCTGGCGGGCGAGTTTGACCTGGAAGGCGGAATCCACCACGTCCAGTGGCCCGATGGCGGAGGGGTGGATCAGCACGCGGCGACCGCTCAACCAGCCGCCAGTGTCGATCACCAGCCAGCGGAGTCTCCAGGTTGTGTCGTCAAACAGAATGTCGTGCACGCGCCCGGCATGACCGTCGGAGGCCTCGACTTCGTAGCCGATCAGCGATGATGCGACCCTTAGCATGATGCCGTTGCTCCTGGTGATGCGCCCTGCGGCTGCTGGGATAATCCCAGAGACGGCCGGTCGATTGGTGCCATTGTCAGGCTGGCAATATCGGCGCGGGCTTTATGGGCGGGCAGGTTCGGAATTCACCTAGCCGGGATAACGGGGCACCCCAGACACATCATGCGCACAGGGCGCGTTGGAGCCGTGCGATGGTGCCGGGCAGGCCGCGCACTTTTAGCACGCGGCCCTCCGCGTCGAATTCTTCGCTCAGAACGCGGGTGTT
>CAIZGT010000232.1 GCA_903932545.1 uncultured Rhodospirillales bacterium | reverse complement strand
GCCAGCACTGGGGCCACGGAGGGATAGCCGCCGAAGCCGACCAGGGCAGCGGGTTTGAGCTTCTTGAGGATCGCTCGGGCTTGGATGGTGCCAGCCGCCAAGGCGACGGCGGAGGCGGCTTTCTTTGACAAGCCATGCCCGGCGATGCCGGAGCCTTTGAGCACATGCACCGGGCCATCGGCAAAGACCGCGGATGTGTCGCCGGAGGAGCGCGCATCGGTGAGGAGTGCCACCGCATAGCCGCGTGATTTCAGTTCAGCGGCGAGCGCCTCGGCGGGGAAAAAATGCCCGCCAGTCCCCCCGGCTGCGATGGCGATGAGGGCGCTCACAGCAAATCCCCCGAACCACCGCCGCGCCGTGTCAGCGCCAGCAGCATGCCCATCCCCAATGCCACCGCCATCGCAGACGAGCCGCCATAGGAGATGAATGGCAAGGTCATGCCCTTGGTTGGCAGCAGGCCAATGGAGGAGCCCATGTTTATGAAGGCCTGCAGGCCGAAACTCGCCACCAGCCCGGTGGCAGCGAGAACCACGAACAAATCACTCTCAGCTAGCAGCCGCATCAGGCCGCGCAGGACGATGAAGCCGAAGATCAGCACCAAGATGGTGCACAGAATCAGGCCGAATTCCTCACCCATCACCGCGAACACGAAATCGGCGTGGGCGTCTGGAAGCTTGTCTTTCACCAGACCCTCGCCGGGGCCGCGCCCGAACAGGCCGCCATTGCCGAAAGCCTCTAACGCGCGGTCAATCTGATAGTGATCACCCTTGGAGTGGTCGAGGAACGTATCCAGCCGGTAACGGAAATGCGGTAGCACCGCATACGCGCCCACCGCGCCAAGCACGGCAAGGATCAGCCCAACCGCGAATAGGCGCGGGTCTAGCCCTGCGATGAACAACTGCGTGAGGAACACGGCGGTGACCACCGCGAGCATCCCCATATCGGGCTGGGATTTCAGCAGCAGCGCAATCACCCCGTAGAGCAGCACCGCCAAGCCAAGCTCAGCCAATCCGCCCTTGCGCTGCCATTGCGCGAGCAGAAACGCGGTGACGACGGCAAAGCACGGCTTCAGGAATTCCGACGGCTGCACCGACATGCCGGGCAGCGAGATCCAGCGTGTGGCGCCCTTGATCGACGGGCCGATGACGAGCGTTGCCATCGTCATCAGCAAGGCACCCGCGAACAGCACCATCGACAAGCGGCGCACCCCGCGCGGGGAGAGCAGCGAGAGGGCGAAGACGATCGCGGAAGCGATGGTGAGGAAGAACACTTGCTTGAAAATGAACGCATCGCGCGCCTCGCCGATGCGCTCGGCCACGGCTGGGGAGGCGGCAAGCATCATCACATAGCCGAGACCGATCAGCGTGAAGATCGCCATCAGCGTCCAGCGATCAACCGACCACCACCAGCGGCCCAGCAGCGAATTGTCGGCGCGAGACGGTGCGGCCATCAGGGGGCTCCCACGGCGCGGGCGGCAATGGCTTGTGCAAAGGCGCGGAAATGATCGCCGCGTTGGTCAAAGCCGGTAAATTGGTCCCAGCTTGCGGTGGCCGGAGACAGCAGCACGGCTTGTGGGCGGGGCGAGAGTGTGGGGATGAGGCGGGCAGCCTCATCCACCGCTCGGTCCAACGTGCAGATTTCGGTGAAGGGCACGCCATGCGTGCGCAAGGTTTCGGCAAAAATCGGGGCATCGCGGCCGATCAGCAGGGCGTGCTGGATGCGGGGGAAGAATTCCACCAGCGGTTCGATGCCGCCTTCCTTGCCCATACCGCCCGCGATCCAGATCACTCGGCTGTAGCAGCCCAGCGCGCGGGCGGCACTGTCGGCGTTGGTGGCTTTGCTGTCGTTCACCCATTGCACGCCATCGGTGAGTGCCACCAGTTCTTGGCGATGCGGCAGGCCGGGATAGGTGCTGATGCCCTCGGCTATCTGCGCATCGCTCAACCCCAGCGCGCGGCACAAGGCGGTTGCAGCGGAGATGTTCTGGGCGTTGTGCGCGCCGGGCAAAGTGCGCGCGCTGGCGAGGGGGATGTCATTGCAGGAGATCCGCACCAGCCGCGCCGCGCCGTGGTCCATCGCCAAGCTCAGCGCGTCATCTGCCCCCACCACCGCCACGTCGGCGCTGGTTTGG
>CAIZGT010000231.1 GCA_903932545.1 uncultured Rhodospirillales bacterium | reverse complement strand
CAATTCCATCGCGCAGAAAGAAAATGCCGACGCTCTGGTCGCAATCAAAGCGACCGGCAAGACTGAGATTCACGATCCGACCCCGGACGAGATGAAGGTTTGGCGTGCGGCCATGATGCCGGTTTATAAATCGGCGGAAGGCCGCGTCGGTAAGGCAATCATCGACGAGGCCCTGAAGGCCACCGGGCAAGCTCAGTAAAATCCCATTCAGCCGGTCGAGGCATTGCATATGTTCCTGAAAATTCTCGACCGGCTGGAAGAGATCATTATCTCCGGCCTGATCGCCGGTGCCACGTTGGTGATCTTTGTGGCTGTGTTGCACCGCTACGGGAGCGCCGTGCCGTTCCTGTTCCCCTATTTGCACGACATCGATATGACCTGGGCGCAGGAACTGTGCATCTACATGTTTGTGTGGATGGCAAAGTTTGGCGCAGCTTACGGCGTGCGCCAAGGCGTGCATGTTGGCGTGGACGTGTTGGTGAACCGCTTGGGCCTTGGCCCGCGCTCGAAGGTGATTCTGTTCGGCTTGCTATCTGGCGTGGTGTTCACCGGCACGATTGCGGTGCTGGGGGCGAGTTTCGTGTGGGATTTGTCGGAAACCGACAGCCGCTCGAACGATCTCGAAGCGCCGAAATGGATTGTTTATCTCGCCATTCCGCTTGGCTCCGGCCTGATGTGCTTCCGCTTCCTGCAAGTGGCTTGGACCTTCTGGCGCACCGGCGAAATTCCACATGGTGGCGCGCATCAAGCTGAGGCCGACGTTCCGGGCCTGCATGCGCAGGGAGCTGAGTTATGAGTGCTATCGCGATGTCAAAGCCAATTCCACACAACAAAGGCGTGATGTCGGCGACCATCATGATCATGGCCCCGCTCACTTTGCTCGCGGTGTGTTTGCTGTCGAAATACGGCATTGTGGCGGTGCCGAACGGCATGCGTGGGCTGGTGATTGCGGCGCTGCTGATCTCGCTGTTCGTCACCGGCATGCCGATTTCGATTGCGCTTGGTTTGTCGGTGCTGACGTTCATGTTCACCATGACCTCGGTGCCGATTGTCACTGTCTCGCTCAAGCTGTTCACCGGCATTGAAAAATTCGAGATTATGGCGATCCCGTTCTTTATCTTGGCGGGCAATTTTCTCACCCAAGGCGGCGTGGCACGGCGGATGATCCATTTCGCCACCACGATGATCGGCCATTTCTATGGTGGGTTGGGTCTGGCCGGCGTGCTGTCTTGCGCGCTTTTTGCGGCGATCTCCGGCTCGTCGGTGGCGACGGTGGTGGCCATCGGTTCGATCCTGCTGCCCGCAATGGTTAAGCAGGGCTATCCGACGCGGTTTGGCGCAGGCGTGATTGCCACTTCGGGTGCGCTGGGCATTTTGTTCCCGCCCTCGATCAATCTGGTGATCTACTCGGTGGCGACATCGGGCATGAGTGTGATCGGGCCGGACGGCGCACGGGTGAATTCCGCATCGATCGGCCAGTTGTTCATCGCCGGCATCATACCCGGTATTTCTCTTGCGGTGCTGCTTGGGATGATGACGTGGTATCAGGCTTACAAGCACAAATACCCCAGGATGGACAAAGCGAGTTGGGGCGAGCGCGGTCGCGCGTTCTTTGACAGCTTCTGGGGGTTGTTCCTGATCGTCATCGTGATTGGCGGTATCTATGCCGGCCTGTTCACCCCCACTGAAGCGGCGGCGATGGCGGCGGTGTATGCCTTCATCGTGGCAGTGTTTGTCTATAAAGACCTTAAACTGGTTGATGTGCCCAAGGTGCTGCTGAAATCAGCCTCGATGTCGGCAATGATCCTCTACATCGTGACCAATGCGGTGTTGTTTAGCTTCCTGATGGTGTCGGAGCAAATTCCGCAAAGCATGGCGGCGTGGATGGCTGATCAAGGTTTCGGCCCGATTGCGTTCCTGGCGATGTGCAACCTGATCTTGTTGGCGGCTGGCAACGTGATGGACCCATCGGCCATCGTGTTGATCTTCGCCCCGATCCTGTTCCCGGTGGCGGCGCGGTTGGGGGTGAACCCGATCCATTTCGGCATCATGATGGCGGTGAATATGGAAATCGGCCTATGTCATCCGCCAGTGGGGCTGAACCTTTATGTCGCCTCGGGCATCGCCAAAATGGGGATTTCCGAGCTGACATTGGCGGTGCTGCCTTGGCTCCTCACGATGCTCGGCTTCTTGGTGATCATTACCTATTGGTCGGGTCTGACGCTGTTTCTGCCGCATTTGTTGGGGATGTAGTCGGAGCCGTAGGATGGGATCGCGTGGCGATCCCATCCTACGGCGTCGGACTTACGCCAGCAGTCGCTGCAACTTCTTCACCGCAGAGCCGGGCGTAGTCAGCACCGGCAAGCCGGTGGCTTTGGCAATGCCGTCTGCCGCGCGTGCGAGACTGAATTGGCCAAGTGCGATCACGTCGCACTCTGAGGCAAAACTTTCGGCCGCCTCGGCTGATAGACGGTCATGGGTTGCCACATCACCAACATCGAGTGCGGCCAACGCACCCTCGATCAGTTTCATCCGAATCGGGCGGCCGAACTCGGCGGGCAGGGTGTTGAGGCTTGGCCCAAACGTCGCCATCAGGCCGACGCGGCCGAAGGGCTCAGCATCCTCAATCATCGCCTCATTCGGCTTCAGCACTGGCATGTTCGGAAATTCCGCCGCCAATGCCTCGATGCAGGGGCCGAAGGCGGAACATGTGAACAAAATCGCGTCCGCCCCGGTGTCCACCGCGTAATGTGCCAGCCGCAGAAAGCGCGGCGTCATGCTGTCAAGCGAATGGCCGTTCGCCAGATCACCCGAAAGACTGGTGTCGAGAATGTTGGCAAGCTTTGGCTCAGGCCACATCGTCTCAAACGCGACGCTGATCGGGGCGATTGAGTGATACAGGGCGGAGATCAGGGCGATCCGCATGGCTATTTATCCTTTGATCGTTTCCAGACACGTTTCTCGCATCACCGCCTTGTCTGGTAAAGCCCGGCGGTTTGGGGCAGACAGCGGCGATGGACCAAAAGGATGTTCTCTGATGCTGCGTGCTGTGTATGACCGTGTGCTGACCCTTGCCGCCTCTCCGCGCGCAGAATTCTGGCTGGCCGGGATTGCGTTTGCTGAGAGCAGCTTCTTCCCGATCCCGCCCGACACTCTGCTGCTACCGATGGCGCTCGCCAAGCCGGAGCGGGCTTGGCGCTATGCAGCGATCTGCACGGTGTCTAGCGTGCTGGGCGGCTTGCTCGGCTATGCGATTGGCGCGGTGCTATATGAGCAAGTGGCACTGCCGTTGCTCAATCTCTACCATTACTCTGCGCAATTTGAGGTGTTCCGCCAACGCTTTGTGGAAAATGGTGTGGCGATCATTTTGCTCAAAGGGCTGCTGCCGATCCCGTTCAAGATCATCACCATCGCCGCCGGTGTGGCACAGATGAATCTGCCTGCCTTCGTCGGGGCGTGCATCGTCACCCGTGGTGGGCGGTTCTTCCTTGAAGCTGCATTGCTGCGCAAATTTGGTGAGCCGGTGCGAGAGTTTATCGAGAAGCGTCTGATGCTCGTCACCGGCGCTGCGGCGGTGGCAGTGGTGGCCGGGTTTGTGTTGATCAAATT
>CAIZGT010000230.1 GCA_903932545.1 uncultured Rhodospirillales bacterium | reverse complement strand
CGGAAGCAATCCACCGCGCGCTGATAGATCACATCGCTCTCAGCCGTTTTCGGCGTCAGGAACCGCTCGCCCACCAGATAGTAATTCGCCGCCCGCAGCAGATACGCCGCCGCCGTGCGCTCATATCCCGCTGCCAACCGTTCGCGCCCGACCGCTTCCACCTTCGCTGCCTCGGCCGACCATTCGGCGAACCACGCCGCATCATCGCCCTCCTTGCCGATCAGCCGCAGCCCGATGCGATGCACCTCGCCAATCTCCGCCCCACCCCAGGGGGCCGAATTGAGGCCGATCAGCAGGCCGTGCGACCAGCGGTAATCATTCGGGAAATAGCGAAAGCTCAGGTCTTCGAGATGGGCGGCGTCCATGTTCGGTCTCCTCAGGCGTTCATTGTCTGATTATGGGCGGTGGCAGACGGTGCCCAGAACAGCACGCGGCGTTCAATCACCCGCAAAATCTGGCTCAGCGCGATGCCGAGCAACGCCAGCAGGATGAACACCGAGAAACTCCCGGCCACATCCATCGACGCATTCATCTGCATAATCAGCACGCCGAGCCCGATCTGCGCGCCAACAAACTCACCCACAATCGCGCCGACCACCGCGAACACGATGGCAATGTCGAGCCCAGCGAAAATGTAGGGTAGGGCGGAGGGGAAGCGCACTTTCCAAAATATCTGCCACGGCGAGGCAGACAGCGAGCGCATCAGGTCAATCCGGTCAGTGTCCACCGACTTGAACCCGGCAAGCGAGGTCACGAGCAGCGGGAAGAAGGTGAGCAGGCAGACAATAATCACCTTGCTGCTCATATCATAGCCGAGCCACAGCACGATAATCGGCGCCACCGCCACTTTCGGCAGGCTCTGAAACGCCGTCACATAAGGTCGGATCGTGGCTTCGAGCAGCCGCGATTGCGCGATGATCACGCCGAGCAATAGGCCAATCACACTGCCGATCACAAAGCCAAGCAGCACTTCGGCCAGTGTGATGCCCGAATGCAGCCAATACCCATCACGCGCCAGCAGCTTGCTGTTCAGCCCGTCCCACAACGCGATGGCAACCGCGCTGAAGCGCGGCAAAATGAACGGCGGCACATCAAACACCCGCACCACGGCTTCCCACAGGCCGAGCACGCTCACCAGCAACATCGGCGAGAGGATGTATTCCGGATGGGCGATCAGAATGTTGCGCAGTGGAGCTTTGGCCATCAATCAATCCCACCTTTCTGATGCAGCAATTGCCGAATAATTCTCGCCGCCGCGCCGAATTCCGGCGTCGCCATCGCGTCCAGATCGCGCAGGCGCGGAATGTTCACATCCACCACCCGCGCGAGGCGCCCAGGGCGCGCCGTCATCACCAACACGCGGTCACCGAGAAACACCGCTTCAGGGATCGAATGGGTGATCAGCACCACCGTCTTGCCACTTGCCTGCCAGATTGCCTGCAATTCGAGGTTCATCTGCTCGCGCGTCATCGCATCCAGTGCGCCGAACGGTTCGTCCATCAGCAGAATTTTCGGATCATGCAGCAAGGCCCGGCAAATCGCCGCGCGTTGTTGCATCCCGCCGGAGAGTTCGGCCGGATATTTCCCAGCGAACCCGCCAAGGCCGACCGTCTCCAGCAATTCCAACGCTCGCAACCGCGCCATTTTCTCGTCCATGCCGAGCACTTCGGCAGGCAGCATCACATTCTGCAAAATCGTGCGCCAAGGCAGCAAAATGGCGCTTTGAAACACCATCCCCACATCCCGCCGCGTGCCCGTCACCTTCGACCCGGCCAGCGTGATGCTGCCCGAACTGGGCGCGAGCAGCCCGGCCAGCATCTTCAGCAAAGTGGATTTGCCGCACCCACTCGGCCCCACCACGGTCACGAACGAGCCCTCGGCAATATCCACACTCACATTGTCCAGCGCCAAAACCTTGTCACCACTCATCGTGGCGAAGGTTTTGGTCAGCCCGGCAATCTGGATAAACGCTGTGTTCATGCCTGCGGAATAACCGGCAGCAGCAGATACGGTGCATTGCCATCGGGGAAATGCAGTGTGGTCTTGCCGCCGAACACCGCAGCTGGGCGGTCAATCGGGTTGGTGTGGGTGAACGGGCCAAGCCCGCGCATCGCATACATTGCGTTCTCCACCACCGAGCCCTCATTCTCGTAATCCCGGCCCCTTATCATCAACGCGAGGCGATAGCCGGGCGGGACCACGATGCAGGTGGGCAGGATTTCAACGTCGAGTTCCACCGGCTCCCCAGGGATGAGCGGCTGAATCTCGTCATGGCTGTGATAGGGGCGATAGGGCAGCGTGCGCGCCGGGTCGAGCTTGCGATGCGAGGCGCGCAGCCAGCCCAGGCCAACCGGCACTTTCGGATCATTCGATCCGATAAACGTCACCTCACCGCCATGCGGATCAAACAGGCGCAGCACCAGGAAGAAATCCGCGTCATTGGTGGTGGAGGACGCAATCAAATGTGCCGCCACCGGGCCGGTGATTTCCAGCGGTTGGTCGGCCACATCAAGGCTGAACATCAACCCATCACCCATCGCCGCGAAATCAATCGGGCCGGTGGCAACCGGGGCGGTGGACAGCTTCATGCCGAACGGATCGAGATAGAATTTCGTCCATTGTGTGCGCGCCAGTGGCCATTCCTGTTCATCACGCACCACGAATTTCTCGCCGGGATGGCGGATACCAAGTTGCACCGGCGGCTGTTGCGCCCATCCGGTGTCCTCGCCCTTGAGGAAATGGCCGAAGAATTTCTTCTGCATCGCCACACCGCGATCGACATAAAACGGCGAGAAATGGCTATCACCATGCACTTCCAGCCATTTCTGGGTGGAAGCAGCGCGGGCGTATCCCTCAAAATTGCCACGCGGGTGCAGCCCCATACCGCCCCAATTGCCACTTGAGAGCAATGGCACCGTCACCTTCTCGTATTGCGGCGAGCGAGCGCGGTAATAGGGGCCATCGAGCGGGCGTTCGAGAATATCTCGCCCAGCGTCGATGCGGTTCTGGCGCAGTTGATCAAGACAGAGCGTGGGTGGTCCTGCAATCGTATCCCCAGTGATCGGGCTCCTGCGGCCATTGTCACCCACGCCGTGCTGCACACTCACCACTTGGCGGTCGAACCAAGTACCGAGGAAGTCGCACATAATGCCGCCGTGATACGACAAGTCGCGGTAGTAATCCGCCGCCCCTTCCCACACGCAGATTGCCGCCAGATGCGGCGGTTGCAGCCCGGCCACCCACCACTGATTCATCGCAAAATACGAAATACCGTTGATGCCGACGCGCCCGTTGCTCCAATCCTGCGCCGCCGCCCATTCCACGCATTCCGCCATGTCGCGCGTCTCTTGCGGAGACCAAACCTCAAGCACACCCGGCGAGCGGCCAGCACCGCGGCTGTCAATGCGCAGGCAGATATAGCCATCCGGCACCCATTTCTCCGGATCGACCAATTCCCAATTCTGATATTTGTTGCTCGAACCGGCGGCGATCTCTGGGTAAGCCTCCACCATCCGTGTCCAGTTGGCCTTGTAGCCTTCCTGGAACGAAAGCCCCTTTGCATAGGGGCCATAGCTCATAATCACCGCATATTTGCCCGGCTGGGCTGGGCGGAACACGTCACACCGCAACACCACGCCGTCTGACATCTCGATAGCCACGTCAATATCAATGATCATGCCGTCCTGATAAAGCGTCTTCGGCCGTGGCACCGTAGAAGTATCGCTCATATTTGCCTCCCCAGGCGGTTCAGGGCTGATCGACCGATATTTCAGCTGATCTCGTTTTATTGTTTATTCATTGGACGAGTTTTTGATCGGCTGCAGGAAGGATGCCGCCAAATGTTCATCTGATAATTATCTTACTCATTGCTTTCAGACAGCGTCAAGGCGCGTAAAGATGAACAGTTTTGCCTGAATTTCCGGAATTGGTGCTTTGCAGCGCGAAGCGAAAATGCGGTGGGTGCTGTTAATCGGCAATTAAGACCGTGCGCTTAGGGTCTTCGAAGTCCCTGCGGAATATCCGCTTTTCGAGGCCCGGCGCACAAAATGGCAAACCACAGCATCAGCGGAAATCTGTTTTTCGATCAAACCGGCAGCGGCTCCTATGGCCCGGGTGACGTCATGCTCGGCGGTTATTCCGTCCGTTTGGTCGATGGCGCGGGGGCTTTGGTGGCAACTGCCACCACAACAGTCTCGGGGGCGTATAGCTTCGCTGGGCTGGCGAATGGGAGCTATTTTGTCCAATTCAGCGCGCCCTCCGGCGATGCGTTCGCGCCGGTTGGCAGCAGCAGCACTTCGCTGAACAGCGAAGTCAGCGCATCCGGTCAGTCAGCCCCAATTGTGCTGAGCGGTTCTGATGTGAGCGGCATCAATGCGGCGGTTTACACCCCGGTTTCGCTTGGCGGCACGGTGTTCCTGGATCCAACTGGCACCGGCGTGGAGGCTGGGGGCGATGCGGGATTGGCTGGCATCAAGGTGCAATTGCTCAACGCAGCGTGGTCTCCCATTGCAGGGGAATTGGCCACCACATCTGCCTCCGGCAGCTACGCTTTCACCAACCTTGCGCCCGGAACTTATGCGGTCCAGGTCGCGCAAGCTCCCACGCCGGGTGCCGTGTTTTCGCCAATAACCGCCAACGCTCCGCCATCAGCGCCCGCAATTGCCGCCGCGCCCGGTGTCAACTTGGTGACCAATGGCGCCTTTAACGGTTTGACGACGGCGGGTGGCTATTCTCTCACGCAAGCCTTGTCTGGCTGGACAGCAAGCGCCAACACCGCCTCAACCCCATATGGCTTCGGCCCCGGCCTTGGTGTTGAGCTTGCCGTGACGGATGGCAGCAGCGGCATGTCGCCCGACACTGCGAGCCCGAATTATGGCGGCGCTTCGGTCACCGACGCAGCCTTTTTTATCGATGACGGCGCGGTTGAAACCCTCTCTCAAAGCGTGCAACTCGTGGCTGGGCAGGTTTATGAGTTGGGCTTCGATCTCAATCAAACCATTCCTGGCACGGCGAACCCTGCCGACTTCGTCATCACAGCTTCTATCAACGGCACATCCCTCACGCAGGTTGGCTCAGCACCACTCCCTGGTGGTGTGACAGCTCTGCCCGGCGGCGTGTGGGAGCATTTCAGTCAGATGTTTGTCGCCCCAACCACAGGGGCCAACACGCTCAGCTTCACCTTCAACGCCGGCACCCCTGGTTCGCGCATTTTTGGCAAAGATGTGCTGCTCGATGATGTCTCGATTATCGCAAACCCCTCTCTTTCCGCCGGTCCTGTTACCTCAGCGGTGAACGCGTGGGGTCTATCAGCGCCAGTGACATTGGCCTCAGGGCAATCTGCAAATGCTGAAAATGCCGGAATTTACCTGCCACCGGCAACAATTCTGGGAAGCGTGTTCACCGACAACAACGCCAACGGCGTGATGGACAGCAGCGAATTGGGTGCATCAGGTGTCACTGTAAACTTAACCCGCGGCGGCAGCGTCATCGCCACCACCATCACCGCCAACGACGGCAGTTATAGCTTCGGAAATCTTGACGCTGGTGCTTACACGGTGAGCATGGCAGCGCCCTCGGGCGACGTATTTTCGCCGATGGCTGCCAACATCCACGTGATTGATAGCACGGTCAACAGTTCGGGGAGCCAAACAGTCAATTTGATTGCCGGCGCCACAGCGACTGTTAGCGCTGGCGTCATGATCAACCCGCTATTGCTGGCTACCGATACCGTCTATCTCGCGGGGTATAGCAATACAATCTCCGGCGGAACCCAGAGCATGTTCAGCGCCGGAAGCGTCGGCACACCAGTTCTTGGCCCGCTTTATGGCAACGCCACCACTGTGGGGATCGGAAACGGGCAGACAATCCTAGCGCGTGGCTATAGCAACACCATCATTGCCGGCGGGGTTGGCGATTCTATTACCGCTGGCGCGGGCAGTGCGCATGTGCAACTTGCCAACACCAACGATAACGCCATCATCCAGGGCAGTGCTGGCAACAGCAATGTCACACTCGGCAATGGCCAAGATCAGGTGGATTTGGGTGGCTATTCCAACATCATCATCCTTGGCGATGGTAACGACGTGATCGACGCCGGACTTGGCGCTGCGAAGGTGAGCGCAGGCAACGGCAACAACGTCATTTCGGCTGCTGGCTATGGCAATGTCATCACGCTGGGATCGGGCAACAACCACGTCACCGGCTCCTTGGGCAATCTCACGCTTACCGCAGGCAATGGCAGCCAGAATGTCACGGCTGGTGGCTACAATAACGTGATCAAAATCGGCGCAAGCAACAACACCCAAGGCAGCGTCATTGATGCCGGTCTTGGCAATTCGGTGGTGAGTGTGTTGGGCAATGGAAACAACAGCGTCGCTATCGGCGGCTATAACAACGCCATTGTTGTGGGCAGCGGCAACAACACGATCGCGGCCGGAGCTGGCAATGACATTGTCACCATTGGCGCAGGCTTGGTGAAGCTGTCGGGTGCCGCCAACACCGTCAATGTTGGTGCCGGCCTGGTCACCGTCAGCGGCGGTGTCGCCAACACATATGCGCTGACACAGAAGGGGGGCGAGCTTGTGGTGAACGACTTCAACCTGCAGTCCGGTGACGTGTTGAACCTGTCCGCAGTGGCCGGAAGTTTAACAAGCGTCACGGCCGCAGCATCGGGTGCG
>CAIZGT010000229.1 GCA_903932545.1 uncultured Rhodospirillales bacterium | reverse complement strand
GATGATCGACAAAACCGTACGTTCAATGGCCGAGGCCATTGACGGCATTAAGGACGGCAGTGTGGTTCTGTTGGGCGGCTTCGGCTCGGTGGGCCAGCCCGACGCACTGCTTGATGGCCTGATCGAACAAGGGGCGAAAGACCTTGTGGTGGTCGCCAACAATGCTGGAACCGGCCGCACCGGGCTGGCGAGGTTGATGGAACTTGGGCGGGTGCGCCGCATTGTCTGCTCGTTCCCACGCTCGGCGGGCTCAGTGGTGTTTGAGGAGCTTTACCGCGCGGGAAAGCTTGAACTCGAAATCGTCCCACAAGGCACCTTGGCTGAGCGCATGCGCGCGGCGGGGGCAGGCGTGGGGGCATTCTTTACCCCGACCGGCTACGGCACCAAAATGGCTGATGGCAAAGAGGTGAAAGAGATTGATGGTCGTCCGCATATCCTAGAATACGCGCTGCATGGCGATCTGGCGCTGGTGGAAGCCTGGAAGGCGGATCGCTGGGGCAATCTGATTTACAACCAGTCAGGCCGAAATTTTAATCCGGTGATGGCAACCGCTGCCAAGCTTACGGTGGTGCAGGCGCATCACATCGTCCCGCTTGGCACGCTCGACCCCGAGGCGATCGTGACGCCCGGCGTTTTCGTCAATCGTGTTGTTCATGTCCCCACCGCAGGAGACGCCGCATGAGCCTCTGGACCCGCACCGACATGGCCGCCCGTGCAGCGGCAGACATTCCCGAGGGTTGGTATGTCAATCTCGGCATCGGCATTCCCACCATGGTGGCTGACCATGTGCCCACCGAGCGCGAGGTGATTTTTCACTCTGAAAACGGCGTGCTCGGCATGGGTCCGGCACCTGCGAAGGGGAAGGAAGACCCGTGGCTGATCAACGCGGGAAAACAGGTGGTCACGCTGCGCCAGGGCGGCAGCTTCGTGCATCATGCAGACAGCTTTGCGATAATCCGCGGCGGGCATCTGGACCTTTGCGTGCTCGGCGCGTTTGAAGTGGCCGAGAACGGCGATATCGCCAATTGGGCGACGAGCGAGAACGACAACGCGCCCGCCGTGGGCGGTGCCATGGACCTTGCCGCCGGGGCAAAGCGGGTGTGGGTGATGATGGAACATACCACCAAAGACGGTCGCCCGAAGCTGGTCGAGAAATGCAGCTATCCGCTCACTGCCCTTGGCGTGGTGAAGCGGATTTACACCAACATGGCGGTGCTGGACGTGACCCAGACCGGCTTTAACGTGGTCGAGATGGCACCGGGCGTAACCCGTGAGGCGCTGGTGGAGGCGACTGCGGCACATTTGGTGTTTGCGAATTGAGTCTAGCCGTCCTTGCGAGCGATCCGTCGCTCGCAAGGACGGCTAGAACACCAAAGACTTCACCACCACCGGCACCCCGCCCGAGACCTGCAACAGCGCACCGATATCGATGAAATCGAGTTCGGCCAAGCTGATGCCGTCAATCGACACAATCGCTCCTGCCCGCCCGGCGCGGCGCAACTCTGCCCCGATAAGCCCGCCCAGATCACCGCTCCCAACCAGCACGAGCGGCTGATCCGGCAGCGCCGCACTCACCCCCGCACAGAATGCGGCGAGGCGGTCATGCGTGGCGTCACCTTGGAAATCATAAGCCACCGCCACTGCGGCATTGTCGGCACCAAAGCGCGCCCGTGCCGCATGCACGGCCTCGGCGATCTGTGCCGGGGCGAGGTGATCGTAATCAATCACCGGGCAAATCACTGGCACACTCGCCAGCGGCAACGCCTCGGGGGGATCGACGAAGATGGTGTTGCCACTGAGTTGCACGCTGAACTGCGACGCGCCGGTGACTGTGGCACGCAAGGCCTGATCCGCCACGCGCCACGGCGTGAACGCCCCCAATGTGTTGCGCAGCGCATCAGCCAGAGCATGACCAAGGTCGCCAAAATCTTGGGTATTTTCGTCACGTAGATACTCCGCCACCCCACCGGAGACCATGATCACCGCAGGCGGTGCAGAATTGGGCAACGGCGGAAGGCGCATCAGGCCGGAGGTGAACGCCGACAAAGCTGAGCCGCCGCAAACTTCAATCAATGAGCGCACCATGGTGGTTGCGAGTTTGGCGATATCCACCGGCGGCGGCGTGTCCCCCAATAGCCACGCAAGCCCAGCCTGGGTGAGCAGCGCCACCGCCGTTGGTTCCAGATGGATCACCTGCCCCTGCGCGCTGAACAGCACCAGCCGCGCGCCGATATCCAGCGCTGTCACGCTCTCCACTTGCCCGGCCACGCAGCGCGCCACCTTGCTGGTGCCACCGCCGATATCGAGATTGATCACCACGCCCTCATGCAGCGACGCAGCCACCGCGCCGGCCCCATGTGCTGCAAGGGTGGTCTCCAGGGCATCACCTGCCGCAACCGAGACGAAGCGGCCGGATTGGGCTGCAAAAATCTCGCCGATCGCCCGAGCATTCTGCTTGCGCGCGGCGAGGCCGGTGAGAATCAGCGCGCCGGTGTCGATGCTCTGAGGGTCGATATCGGCCTCGGCGTATTCCGCGGTGATGAACGCGCCCAGCCGCGCGGCATCGATGGTCTGCACGTCAACAAAAGGGGTCAGCACAACGCGGGACTGATGCAGCAACTCCCGCCGGATCAGCCGCGCCAGATTGCCGCGCCGGGCCAGCACAAGCCGGGAAAAGGCGAGATGCGAGGTGGCCGAGCCGATATCCACGCCCACGCTGATCAGCCTGATCTCACTATCCCGATCCGGCGGCCGACGCGCGCGGGCAAAGAAAATGCGACCGCCATTCTCGTTCTCAGACATCGTATTCCGCCTGATAATCCACCTCCCGCATGCGGTTGGGCAGCCCCAATGCTGCGAGTTCGGCGGCGTGCTGCGGGCGCATGGCCGGGTCTTCGCGCCAATACGGCACAATCGCACCGCCTTGATCAAAATCGGTGGTCAGCAAATCCGGCAATTCGACGCCGGGCGGTCCGCCGGGCGGCGGGGTAAGGCGCACCGTCAGGTGCCGCAGCGGATTGCGAGATGTTACCACATCCTGCTCGAACCAACGCCCACCACCAGGGCCTTGGCCGGTGAGGCAGAACGGTGAT
>CAIZGT010000228.1 GCA_903932545.1 uncultured Rhodospirillales bacterium | reverse complement strand
TCCGCGTCTCCAACGCTGCGCGCGTGACACCGTGGCGCGGCGAGAAATCCGGGATTTTGGTCTCCAACAGCCAAATCCGGTGAATCAGCGCCAAGCGTAGCGCATGCAGCAGCACGGCGCGGCTTTTCATCTCCGGCGCATGTGGCCATGCCGCTTTGAGGGCGACGTGATCGGCCTGGATGCGGCGGAACATCGCCTGCACCTGCGCCCCAAGGCCGAGCCGCTCCAAAGCGCGGCTGACTGCGACGAGTTGCTCATGCCGCCCCTCCAGCCGCGCGTGACCTGCCCGGTCTAGCCAAGTGCCGGGGTCGAGCGTGGCCACCACGGCGCGCAGCACGTCGAGATCGGAATTGGCCATCGCATGACCCGAGAGTTCCAGCGCCATGCGAAAGCGCGGGCTGGATTCGCGCATTTCGGCAAACACCGGCGGGTTGCGCTGTGCCCCTGCCCCAAGCCCGTGCAGCGAATTCGCCATCCAGCCGAGTTGCTGCAAAATCGCATTGTTGGGAATCGCCCGCAATTCGCGCGGATGGCGGATGGTGGCAGGACCGCCCATACCGTCCATCTGCCGCGCTGCGGGCCTGCTGCCGGTGGGGTCGAGCAAAGCTGGACCAAAGGCCCCGAGCAGCGAGGCATAGCCGGGGTCTTCCACCAGTGCCTGCATCTCGGTGCGCGCGGTGCCGAAGAAGTCGGCAGCAAAATCCGGCTCGTCATAGATCGGATCAATCGGCGGCGCGGTGAGCGGGAAGGCGAATTCGGCAATGCGAGAAACGGTCGCCAGCGCGAGTTCGGGGGTGCCGAACAGCACATAGCCATCGCCGCCCTGAAACGCGCTTTCCTCACGCGTGGCGATCCGACGATCGGCAAAGGCCGCGCGGCTATGCGGCGGCGAGAGGTAATTCAGGCGCTGGGCAAGGCTACCGGGATGCGCACCGCGGCCCACCGATTCACCATGCGTGTCAAACAGCACCACCTCCACCTGCTCCAACCCGTGACGCGCAAGCGCGTCCACCACTTTGAGGCGGAGTTTCTCAATCAGGTAAGACGCCTGGATTTGGCCGACATAGCGGCCAGAATCTGAGTAGCCGAATTGCAGCGCCATGCGGCGATTGGTGGCGAGATAGGCGCGGTAATGCGGCGAGCGCAGCGCCTCCTCCACCACTTTGCCGCCACCTTCGAGCGCATCGGCAGTCTCGAACAGCGGCGAGATTTCGATATTGCGCTCGATGCCGAACAGCTTGGCCAGCCACAGCGCACAGAGCAGGGTGTAGCCGGTTTCGGTCTCAGCGATCAGGAAGCGGACTTTGGTGGAGCTGTCGATATGCTTGACGATCTGCGCCACCGTCATCATCAGCCGGGCGGCGGAGGCCTGTTCGCCCATGATGGCACCGAAATCGACCGGCACTTTCTCCACCTGCTCAAGTGCGGCGTTCATTGCGTTGAGCAGGCCGCGACGCTGGGAAAGGTCCTCCGGCTGGTCCATCAAACCCAAACGCTGGCGCGCGACATTGTGGACCTGGGTGGAATTGAGGCGGACATGGGTGTGCGCCAGCGACATGCCATGCGCCACCAGCCCGGCGCGGGCGACGCAGAGCCGCATTTGCTCGTCTGGCGATGAGGCTTCAATGGCGTCGTCAAAGCCCGGCAGCAGCACGTCCGGGCTGATCATCGCCATCTCCCGGCCATCCACCACAGCGCGGGCGAAGGCAACCACGGCGTCTGGGTCAGGCGAGGACGGGCAGACCATCAACTGGCTCTGCACCGCCACTTCGGCCGCCGAAATGCGCGCGAGCAGCGGGGCGGCGGCGGCGATGCCGTCGAGTTGCTCCTGTAGCCGCACCAACTGCATCTGCTTCATCCGCAGGCGCAGGCGCAGCGTGTCCCACCAGAAAATATCGTTGCGGCCATCAGTGTCGTAGCCGACCCAGGAGGTGAGAATGACCGGGCGCGGGGTCATGTCTGCCCAACGGCCGGGCCAGGCCTCTTTCGCGGCTTCGAGAATGGATTGGCAAAGCACGTCCAGCGCATCGCGGCCGCGTTGAATGGCGGCGGTGGCGCGGGTGAATTCTTCCTCCAGGGTGATCTGCTTGGGGCGATGGCTGGGGAAGCTTTCGCTCGCCTCTCGCCCGGATGCCATTTCGGCCAGAACCGTCTCAACCGGCAGCGGCAGCGAGAAAGTCGGGTGCGCGGTGAACACGGCGGCAAAGCGGGTGCGCTCGGTGGCGGCGCGAAAGGCTGCAAGTGGCACCGGGCTGTCCGCCGGATCCGGGCGCACCATGCGTGCGGCCAATGTGGCGAGCTTGGCACGGTTTGCGGCGATATCGACCCCGCCGACATAGGACGCGATGCGCGCGGCGCGATCGGTGAACGCGGCATCGCGAAGCGCCTGCACCAGAG
>CAIZGT010000227.1 GCA_903932545.1 uncultured Rhodospirillales bacterium | reverse complement strand
TGGGAATCCCTTGTGTCAACAGGCTCTAGGCACGCTTAGGGGTAAATCCGTTCAACGATTACTCACCCCGCACTGCCCCACGGATGTTATGCGCGTGGCGCATCCTCCCGTGCTTCAGGCGACGTCATTCTGCCCCCGCTGCCGCCCGGTCCACAAACCATGTCAGCGAGCCAACAGGGTGAACACGGGCCGCTGGAAGCGTGCAGCCCTCTCGCTGAACTGCGGCAAATACCTCTCGTTTGCCGCGGCCCGCGACCAGGAAAGCCACCCTTCGGCTGCTCTCAATTGCCGGATAGGTGAGCGTAATCCGCGCCTCTGCCTTGGCGCCGACATCGGCTGCCACCCATCGGTGACGTTCGCCCAGCACGGTTGTCTCGGGGAACAAAGACGCCGTATGTCCGTCCTCACCAAGGCCAAGCAACGTCACGTCAAACAATGGTCGTTCCGGCTCAAGGTATTCGCCACCATAGGCCGCTTTTAGAGTGCGCTCATATTGCTCAGCCGATTTATCTGGGTGCAGGCCTTCGGTGGCAATCGGGTGAATGTTGGCAATGGGCACTGGCACATGTGCAAAGAGCGCGTCGTGCACCATGCGATAATTGCTCATGGCATCGTCATGCGGCACGAAGCGTTCATCGCCCCAGAACCAATGCACCCGCGACCACGGAAATCGGTCGCGGTAGGGTGTTCCAGCCAAACACTCATAGAGCAGCTTGGGAGTAGAGCCGCCAGACAGGGCTATCTTGAAGGTGCCCAACTCCGATATTGCCGCCGCGAGCAGCCAGTCCGCAACCCGTTGTGCCAAAACCCGCGGATCGTGCAGGATTTCCAGTTGGACCTTGTCCGGCGGCTTCATAACGCGCTCGCCGCAGGCTGGCCGCATGCCTCTTCTGGCCGAAATTGCGCTTTTGTCACAAGCGGAACCGAGCATCGAGCGCCATCGTGAGCCACGCGCTGATCAGGTCCGGAACAACGGGCGTCTGCTGCTCTGTGCCGACTTCGCCGGACGCGAGATTTTGGTCTCATCACTTTGCAAATCTTGCGTCTCGGAAGGCTCTGCCCTGATCTGGGCTTGCAGATCATTCTTGCTTTGAGAATTTTGTGCGTCTGCCATATCAATTCCTTTGCGTTCGTTCAGCCGATGGTCTGAGCACCGCGACCTTGCGGCGCTGTCGGCATTGGTTGGGTCGTGCCGGTGGTTGGCACTTGGACAGCGTCGGCACTCACCGGCGGCATCAGGCTTGAGAAGGCCCATTGGGCGCATAGAATACCAACCATCAGGATCACATTGATCGCAAGCACGCGCACAATGTCTGGCTCTTTCAGAGGCACGGCTGCCCCTAAAATTGTACCTTTGCCGACGCTGTCGCCGGGCGGCAGCAGGTCCGTGAGACGATTGGCGATTGTGGCGGGCAGGGACTGCGTTGCGGATGCGTTGGGAAGTGCAGCGATCAGCGCAGCCAATCGCTGGTTGGCCGCGCTTTTTGTCATGCGCGTCAATTCAGCGGCCTCTCTCCAAGGGTCGATATCCAACCGCGCCAGTGCCGAGGCAACGCTCAGCATTAAGCCAGTCTCTTCGCTGTCGATAGACGCGAAAAGAAATGCATCAAACTCAGAGCCAAGCTGCATCCCAGTTACGCCGTCTCTCATGTCAATCACCATGTTTGATCGTATTTAATGTCAGATGAAGCCAAATTCACCGACATTGGCATCGATATTTAAACTTGGCTTATATTAATGTACGTCAGGGTTCCATGTTAGCCTCGGATACTACCCAGCGCCCAGAACGACATGCACCTGATGAGCGATGCCGTCATCGGCCAAAGGAATAAGGCAGTTTTGGGATACCGGCAGCGTGGCGTCATCGAGTTTAAGCGATACAACACCTCGACAAACGCCATGCGGATTTTCCACCGTGATCTGGTAGCGCGCTGAGCGGTGGCGGAAGCTTATCTCAAAGCCCGGCCAATTGCGGGGGATGCAGGGGTCTAGCAAGAGATTTGCTCCCTGCACCCGCAACCCCAGAACCCGTTCCAACGCCACACGATAAATCCAGCCGGCTGAACCTGTGTACCAAGTCCACCCACCACGCCCGACATGTGGCGGCTCGGAATAGACATCGGCACAGGCCACATAAGGCTCAACCTTATAGCGCTGCATCGCCGCCGGGCTGTCGGCGTGATGGATGGGGTTGAGCATTGCGAGCAGTTCGCCCGCCATGTCGCCATTGCCTTGCATGGCGTAGGCCTGCACGGCCCAAATCGCGCCATGTGTGTATTGTCCGCCATTCTCGCGAATACCCTTCGGATAGCCCGCGATATAGCCGGGATCGTGCGGAGGATGGTCAAACGGCGGCGTAAACAACAGCAACAGCTTCGCGTCCCGGCGCACCAAATATTTGTCCAACGCCGCCATCGCCCTCTCGGTGCGGGTGAGTTCTGCGGCACCAGATATCACTGCCCAAGACTGCGCGAGGGAATCGATCCGGCACTGCGTGTTGGTCACCGAGCCCAAGGGTGAGCCGTCATCGAAATAGGCGCGGCGATACCAGTCACCGTCCCAAGCTTCGCTCTCAAGAGCGGCCTTAAAAATTGTCACTTGTTCTCGCCATTGAACCGCACGGTCTAGGCTGCCGTGGGTTTCGGCAAGCGCGGCAAAATCGGTTAGGGCAGAACACAAGAACCAACCGAGCCAAACACTCTCGCCTTGGCCCGCTTCGCCCACGCGGTTCATGCCATCGTTCCAGTCGCACGAGCCCATCAACGGCAGGCCGTGCCCGCCCGTTGCCAGACTTTTGTCGAGAGCCAGCGCGCAATGCTCGAACAGAGTGGCCGTCTGGGTGGATTGTGAAGGCACGAAGAAAGCGTCGGATTCACCAGGGTTGAGCACGGGGCCATCTAGGAACGGCACTATCTCGTTCAGCACAGCGATATCGCCGGTGACCTGCACATAATATGCAACGACATACGCCAGCCAGCCACGATCATCTGACACGCGGGTGCGGATGCCGCTGCCCGATTCCGGCAACCACCAATGCTGCACATCACCTTCGACGAATTGCCGCCCAGCTGCTCGGAGCAGATGCGCACGCGCGATCTCTGGCCGCGAGAGGCACAGCGACGTGACATCTTGCAACTGGTCGCGGAAACCATAGGCGCCGCTGGCCTGATAGAATGCGCTACGTGCCCAAACGCGGCATGCCAGGGTTTGGTAAGGCAGCCAGCGATTGAGCATGATATCAAGCGCGCGGTCTGGCGTCTTAACCTGCACCACGCCCAGCGTGTCGTCCCAGAGTTGGTGAACGCTGGCCAAAACCGCGTCGAGATCAGCTTGGCGGTATTTCGCAATCAGGGATTGCGCCTCTGTGGCATTGGCCGATTGGCCCAGGAAAAACACAATCTCCGTGGTGTCGTTCGCACCCAGTGTGATCCGGGTTTGCAGCGCGCCGCAGGGGTCAAAACCTGCGCCCGTGCGATTGGACAGGCTGGCGCCCCGGCTGAGCCCAAGCGGGCGGTCCATAGCGCCATTGCGACCGATAAACTCGGTCCGGTCGGCGGTCCAGGCGGTTTGCTTGCCGTTAAGGTCGGCAAACGCCACCCGCTCGCCGAACGGGTCACTCCATGGGTTGCGCGCAAAGATCGCACCGGTTTGCGAATCGATCTCGGTCAGCACGAAGGGGGCCGATGCTGAACGGTTCGCCCCCAGAACCCACTCGACATAAGCCGTGATTGACAAACGCCGCACCCGCCCGGAGCGGTTGGTGATCGTCAACCGCGAGATTTTGATCGAATCGTCAACCGGCACGTATTGCAGCAGCTTGAGGCCGATACCGTGCGAGTCATGTTCGAATTCGCTGTAACCCTGTCCGTGTTTGATCTTGTAACGTGCCGATTGTTCGCGGATCGGCAGCGCCGTTGGGCCCCACAATTCCCCAGTATCGTCGTCGCGAACATAGATCGCCTCGCCGGGACTGTCGCAGACCGGATCGTTTGACCACGGAGTAATTTGATTTTGCTGGCTGTTGACCGACCAGGTGAAGCCGCTGCCGTCAGTGGAGACTTGAAAGCCGAATAACGGATTGGCGATCACGTTCAACCACGGTGCCGGCGTGCAGTAGGTATTCTCCAGAACGGTGAGATATTCCCGGCCGTCGTTGATGAAGCCACCGAGCCCATTGAAGAACTCAACCTCACCATGCGGGTGCGGCGGTGCCTTTATCATCGCAGCCGGTGGAGTGGGCGCGGGTTGGGCGGTAATTGGGAAAGGATCGCGGGCGCGTTTAAGTTGGTCTGCCAATGAACCGCGATAGCCATAGAGCACCGCGCGGGCACAGGCGTTCAGCAGCTGGCGAACTTCGAGTGAAATCAGATCATTGCGTAAAACAAAAACGGCGCCGCGTGGGTCACGCCCCTCAACCCGAGGCATCGGCTGATTCATCCGCACCAGCGCCTCAAGTGAATTCTCGAAGTCTTGGACATAGGATGCAGCGCGCTCGTTCACGATCACCAGATCGACCGCGAGTTGCTTCGAGCGCCAATATTCATGCGCGCGCAGCAATTGGCGCACCAAATCAAGGTGGCCGTCCTCCTCGATCTGAACCAGCACGATTGGTAGATCACCCGAGATACCATTGGCCCAAAGGATCGAAGCCTTGCCGGCACCGCGCGTGATAATCTCCGCCGCCGGTCGCAATGTCGGGTCGGAAAAGAGAATGTGGTTCGCCAGGCGTTGGAACAAATGCGCCTCACTCGAGTCGATCCCGAGATGGTGGAACTCCATCTGCGCCTGGGTCCACGCGAGCGTTTTGGCCCGATCAAAGGCCATCGGATCATGATGCTTGTCGGCCAGATCGAGCACGGCGTCGCGCGTAGCGGCCGCCATGGTCCAAAATGCGACGCGAGCTGTGGCGCCACGTGGTATCCGCACAATACGGCGCAGGCTGAAGATGGGGTCCAGCACTGATCCCACGGTATTGGACAGTGGCCAACCATCGGCGAGTGCCGCAGGGGCGCGAACCGTTTGCCCACGTCCCAAAAAACGCGCGCGATCTGTCTCGAACTGCACGTCTGCCGTGGCATCCCCCTCAACCACCGTCAAATGCGCCACCCAAATCATTGGATCGGCTGAAGACCGCTGTCTGCGCGTGGCCAGCAGCGCGCCCAGTTCGGGAACAAACTCGGTCTCGACGAAAAGCGATGCGAAAGCGGGGTGTGCCATATCGTCGGCCTGCCGCGCGAGGGCGAGTTCGGCATAGGACGTCACCTCGATGTCGCGCGCTTGGGTTCCGTGATTGGTGATACAAACACGCCGAACTTCCGCGTCATCCTCCGGCGAGATCATGATTTCAAACGTTGTGGTGATAGTGTCGTCGGATCGGACGATTTCGACGCGATCTTCCGAGAACGCCACCTCATAACTATCGGGCTCGACGGCACATGGTTGGTAGCCTGCCGACAAGGGACGGCTATCATGCACGTTGCGCAGGTAAATGTAGGCACCCCGTCCGTCGCAGGTCACATCCTCGCGCCAGCGCGTGATCGCGATGTCGTGCCACTTTGTGTATCCTGACCCTGCCGCTGTGATCATCGTCGACATATTGCCGTTCGACAGGAGATGAGTGCGCGGGACGCGGGAATGCGGGGTGTTGAAATAGCGTTGTGGATCAGGCGATTGGCTGGAGTCCTGCGCGGCACTGCTCGTCATGTCGGTCAATGGGCGGGCAACTGCCACATCGCGTGGCATGCGCTCCTGCAAGAGCAGTTCCGCCGCACGAACAATCGGCTCGGCGTGAAATCGCTCCCGCATTCGGCCATCCAGCAACGCGTTGGCGATGCCAACGACCGTCATCGCCTGATGATGCGCCATGTA
>CAIZGT010000226.1 GCA_903932545.1 uncultured Rhodospirillales bacterium | reverse complement strand
TCGGCTTGGTAAACCCGAGAGCCGAGCCCCCAAATCCCCCAAAACTGGCTGCAAGAAAGTGACGCCGCTTCATGCCAGCTTCTGCTTCAACGCCTCATTGACCAAGGCCGGGTTGCCCTTGCCTGCCATCGCTTTCATCACTTGGCCAACAAAGAAGCCAAATAGTTTTTCCTGTCCGCCCTTATAGGCCTCGACCTTGTCGGCATTGGCCGCGAGTACGGCATCGACGGCTGCATCGATTGCGCCGGTGTCGAGCACCTGACGTAAGCCCTTCTCATCGACATATTTCGACGGTGAGAAGCTGACGCTGGCCCAGTCTTCCGGGGCGGTTTCGGCATAGGCGGCGATATTGGCCTCCCACACTTCCTTGGCGATGCGGCCATTGATGACCTGCTTATCCTGGAGGTCGAGCAGGTCGATGATTTGGTCGATGGTGATCGGCGAGGATTCGATGGTCCAGCCGTTCTTGTTCAGGGCGGCGAAGAAATCGCCCATGATGAAGTTGGCGGCCTTCTTGGCATCGCGGCCCGCCGCCAGTTTCTCGAAGAAATCGGCGGTGATCTGTTCCATCACCAGAATGCGGGCATCGTAGGGCGAGAGGCCGTATTGGCTTTGGAAGCGGGCGGTTTTGGCGTCTGGCAGTTCGGGGAGATGGGTTTTGAGCTCGTCCACCCAGGCTTGGGTGATGACGAGCGGCAGAAGGTCGGGATCGGGGAAGTAGCGATAGTCATGCGCGTCTTCTTTGGAGCGCATCGAGCGGGTTTCCATCTTGCTCACGTCGAACAAGCGGGTTTCCTGCACCACTTCCCCGCCATCTTCCCAGATGGCGATCTGGCGTTTGGCTTCGGCCTCGACGGCGAGCATGACGAAGCGGATCGAGTTGACGTTCTTGATCTCGCAGCGCGTGCGGAACCCCTCGCCTGCCTTGCGGACCGACACGTTGACGTCGGCGCGCATCGAGCCTTCGTCCATGTTGCCGTCGCAGGTGCCGAGGTAGCGGACGATCTGGCGGAGTTTGGTGAGATAGGCCCCGGCTTCTTCCGGTGAGCGGATATCGGGCTCGGAGACGATCTCCATCAACGCCACGCCGGAGCGGTTGAGGTCTATGAAGCTGCGGGATGGGTCTTGGTCGTGCAGCGACTTGCCCGCGTCTTGTTCGAGATGCAGGCGGGTGATGCCGATCTTTTTGGTGGAGCCGTCGGCGAGCACCACTTCCACCACGCCCTCACCGATGATGGGGTGGGCGAACTGGCTGATCTGATAGCCCTGTGGCAGATCGGCGTAGAAATAGTTTTTGCGGTCAAAGCGCGACCACAGATTGATTTGCGCGTTGAGGCCAAGCCCGGTGCGGACGGCTTGGGCCACGCATTCCTGGTTGATGACGGGCAACATGCCAGGCATCGCGGCATCGACGAGCGAGACCTGGGAGTTTGGCAGCGCGCCATATTCGGCAGAGGCGCCGGAGAACAGCTTGGACTTGCTCGTCACCTGGGCATGGACTTCGAGACCGCAGACGATCTCCCACGTGCCGGTGGAGCCTTCGAGAGTATAGGATGCCATGGTTCAGGCTCCCGCACGAATGGTTGGCAAGGCGGTGAAGCCAGCGGCGCGCTCGATGGCGCCGCCGACGGCAAACACCGTTTCTTCATCAAATGGCCGACCCAGCACTTGCAGGCCGAGCGGCAGGCCTTGGTGATCAAGCCCCGCTGGCACCGAGAGGCCGGGAAGGCCTGCGAGATTGGCCGTCACGGTAAAGACGTCGTTGAGATACATCGTCACCGGGTCTTCCACCTTCTCGCCCTGCCCGAATGCGGCGGAGGGCGCGGTGGGGGTGAGGATGGCGTCCACCTTCTCGAAGGCGTCGGTGAAATCCTTGAGGATCAGCGCGCGGATTTTCTGCGCCTTGAGGTAATAGGCGTCATAATAGCCCGCGGAGAGCACATAGGTGCCGATCATGATGCGGCGCTTCACCTCGACGCCGAAGCCCTCGGCGCGGGTGTTCTCATACATCTCGATGAGGTCGCGGCCTGGAACCCGCGCGCCGTAACGGACTCCGTCATAGCGGGCGAGATTGCTCGAAGCTTCGGCGGGGGCGACGATATAATAAGTGGCCAGACCGTATTTGGTGTGTGGCAGCGAGATATCGACGACGCTGGCACCCTCGGCCTTCAGCCATGCGAGGCCATCTTGCCAGAGCTTGTCGATGATGGGATCGAGCCCCTCCATCCGGTATTCCTTCGGCACGCCGATGCGCAGCCCCTTCACGCCCCGCTTCACCGCAGTCGCGAAATCAGGGACGGGCATGTTGGCCGAGGTGCTGTCTTTCGAGTCGAAGCCACTCATTGATCCGAGTAGAATGGCTGCGTCCTCGACGGTGCGGGCCACGGGGCCAGCCTGATCGAGGGAGGAGGCGAAAGCCACCACACCCCAACGGGAGCAACGACCATAAGTAGGCTTTATCCCAACAATACCGCAGAACGCGGCGGGCTGACGGATCGAGCCGCCGGTGTCGGTGGCTGTCGCACCCAATGCCATCCGCGCCGCCACCGCCGCAGCCGAACCGCCGGAGGAACCGCCGGGGACGAGCTTGGCGTCAGAGCCCTGGCGTTGCCACGGGTTCGTCACCGGCCCGTAAGCCGATGTCATGTTCGACGAACCCATCGCGAATTCGTCGAGATTGGCTTTGCCGAGGAATACCGCGCCATCGCGCAGCAGATTGGCCGTGACGGTGCTCTCATAGGGCGGCACGAACGGCGAGAGGATCTTGCTCGCTGCTGTGGTGCGCACCCCCTTGGTGGCGAACAGATCTTTGATGGCGAGCGGAATGCCGGTGAGCGGCCCGCCCTCACCTTTCGCCAGCGCCACATCGGCGGCTTGGGCCTGCGCCAAAGCCTGGTCTGGCGTGACGGTGATATAGGCGTTGAGCTCCGGGTTCAGCGTTTCAACCGCGCCCAGATACGCGCCGGTGAGTTCAGCCGCGGAGATTTTGCGCGCGCGCAAAGCGTCACGCGCTTCGGCGATCGAGAGTTCAAACATCACTCAACAACTTTCGGCACGGTGTAGAATGGACCATCACGGTCGGGCGCATTGGAGAGCACAGCTTCGGTCAGGTCCGGCTCCGTCACCAAATCCTCGCGCAGCCGCATCGCCATCAAGGCGCCGCCGGTGAGCGGCTCGACGCCGGAGACGTCCACTTCATTGAGCTGGTCGATCCAGCCGAGGAT